>JBARCH010000118.1:0-5020 GCA_049793875.1 Pseudolabrys sp.
GCGACGCCGATCCAGAACAGGCCCTGCGCCAAGGCAAACACCAGCACGATGATTGCGCCCGAGCACGGCCGCAGGCCGACGGCGATCACCGCCGACAGGCCGCGCCGCCAGCCGCCCGGCCCGGCAAGCTCCTCAGGCTCGGGCGCGTGCGCATGGCCCCAGGCGGATGCCTCGTCCCCGTGATCGTGGTGATGATGCGCGTGGCCATGACCGTGATGATGGTCGTGCGCGTGATGGTCATGCGCACGGTGATGGCGCGCATGATCGGGGTCGTGATCGTGCTTGGGCCGCAGCAGATGCAGCAGCGCGCGGCCTTTGACCCATAACAACCGTGCGCCGATCAGGATGATGAAGACATAGCCCGCGCTCTCGATGACGAGAACCGTATCGCCCATCATTTTGGCGGTGGCGCCGAGCAGCACCGCGGCGACCGCGACCACCAGAACCGCGACCAGCGCCTGCACGAACGCAGCCGCAAATGACAGCACGACGCCGCGTTTCCAGGTCTCGTCATTGGCGACGAGATAGGACGAGATCACCGCCTTGCCGTGGCCGGGCCCGGCAGCGTGGAAAATGCCGTAGAGAAACGAGATGCCGAGCAGCGTGTAAGCGGCGCTGCCGTCGGCCTTCGCGGCGCGAATGGTGCCCGACATCATCCGGTAGAACTCGGCCTGCTTCGCGAACACCCAGCCGGCAACGCCGCCGGCTTCATGCTGCGCATGCGACAGGCCGAACGGCTGCGCCAGAGCGTGATCGCACAAGCCAAGGGCCAGCAACGCACCGGCCGCGACACCACCGAGACAGCACGCCAACCGAAAGCGCCCGGACGTCATTTCAATTCCTTCGCCTTGCTGCGCCGCCCGCGCCTCAATCGATACTCATCCGCAATTGACCAGAATCTTGTTCGCGAACATCGCGCCCCAGGCCATCGTCGTATTGGCCTCATCGGCCGGAATGTTGCTGAGCGCCTTTCCTTCCGCGTAGGTCATCTCGCGCGGGCGCTCGAACGTCATCTTGCATTGCGCCGGCAGGCCTGCCGCCGACACGGGCTTGTCCTTCCCGAATGCGAAATCGACAAAGATCGTCGGATCGTAGATTTCGACCTTCAGATTCTTCGCCCTCACCGGCTCCTTGAGCGGCAGGATGAAATGCAGCGTCAGCACTGAATCCTTGAACTCGAGCCAGTATTTCCCTTCGGGCGGGTCGGTGAGCGGCGCTTTCTTGCCGTCCGCGGTCACGTAAGTGAAGTAGTCATATTCCTTGAGTGAATCGATGTTGACCTTGGCGAGCGGCGCAAGCTCGTCGCGCGTGAATTCGCCCTTGGTCTTTCCTTCCATCCCTTGCGTCGCGAACACCGAAAACATGTCGTCGAACGCCCAACTGTGCTGCACGCCGGTAAGCGTACCGTCCCGCGCATAGACCAGTTCGGTTTGCATCGTCACCCAGACATGCGGATGCGCGTCCGCGCGCGCCATGAAAACGAGCGCGAGCAAGCTGACAAAAATTGCGCGGAATAGATTCGCCATCGAGCGGCAACTTATCACGGAGTACGGCGGTTTGGCGGCGGCGGCATAACGGAATCGTTAAAGCCGCGAACGTTATATCGTTGCGGTCATACGCCGGCCGCGCCGCCGTCCGCGCGCGGATCGTGGCCGCCTTCGAGCGTGCCGTCCGGATGCAACAACACTGCGCCGGAATGACCCATGGTGTCCGAATAGGCTTCGTCGATGACCTGCACGTCGTGGCCGGCGGACATCAGTCGATCGACCAGATTGCCGTCGAAGCGGGATTCCAGCCGGAGGTTCGTGATCGTCGAGCCCCAGGTGCGGCCGAGCAGCCAGCGCGGCGCGTCGAGCGCGCGGTCGAGCGGCTGGCGGAATGTGATGTGGCGCGTGAACACCGCTGCCTGGCTTTGCGGCTGCCCGTCGCCGCCCATGGTGCCATAGGCCATGACGCGCCCGTCCTTGAGCGTGGCGAGTGCGGGATTGAGCGTGTGGAACGGACGGCGGCCGGGCTCGAGCGGATTCACCGCTTTTGGATCGAGCGAGAAGCTGGAGCCGCGGTTCTGCATCAGCACACCGGTTGCCGGCAGCACGCAACCGGAGCCGAATTCCCAGTAAAGCGACTGGATGTAGGAAACCGCGAGACCGCTTGAGTCCGCAGCGCCCATCCAGATGGTGTCGCCCTCGCCGTAAGGCTGCGGCCACTTCGCTGCCTTCCTGGGGTCGATTTTCTTCGCATCGTCATCGAGGAAAGCCGGCGATAGAAAAGTATTGAGATCGACGGCGATCCGGTCGGGATCGGTAACGACGCGATCGCGCACGCGGAAGGCACGCTTGGTCGATTCAATGATGCCGTGAACGTGCGCGAAGCTTTCGCCTTCGGTCACGCGCAACCGATCGAACAGGGCAAGGATGATGAGCGAGGCCAGCCCCTGCGTCGGCGGCGGCGCGTTGTAGATCGTGCCGGCACTGGTCTTGACGCTGAGCGGCTCGGCCACCCACGCGCGATAATTCTCGAGGTCCGCGCGCGTCACCGGACTGCCGATGCGGTCGAGATCGGCGGCGATCTCGCGGCCGACGTCGCCGCGGTAAAAGTCGTCGAGCCCGGCGCCGGCAAGTTGATCGAACGTGGCGGCGAGCGCTGTCTGCTTCAAGCGCATACCGACATCCGGCACTTTGCCGTCGACCAGAAACGCGCCGGCAAAGCCGGTCGCCGCCTTCATTTCCGGAAGTTTTTCCGCCGTCAGCCGGTTTTGGCTGCGCGTCACCGCGTAACCGTCACGTGCGTGCCTGATAGCGGGCGCGAGCAAGACATCGAGCGGCAGCTTGCCGCGGTTCGCCTTCGCCGCTTCGTGCGCCAGCATCCACGCCGCCACCGCGCCCGGCACCGTGAGCGCGGCGAGCGGCCCGCGCGACGGAATCTGGTCGTGACCGGCGTCGCTATAAAGCCGCATGGTCGCCTTGCTGCCAGCGCATCCCGCGCCCATCAACGCGCGCACGCGGCCGTTGGGCTCGCGGATCAGCCAGAAGCCGTCGCCACCGATATGGTTCATGTGCGGATAGGTGGCGGCGATCGAGGCCGCCATCGCAATCATCGCTTCGACGGCGTTGCCGCCCTCGGCGAGAATATTGCGGCCGTCCTCGACGGTGGCCGCGTGCGGCGCGCAGACGACGCCGCGGCGGTGCCCAGCGGTGTGCAGCATTTATGCGTTCGCCGGTTCGGCGAGCCCCCGTTTTCTCAACAATGCATCGACCGTCGGCAGGCGCCCACGAAATGCTTTATAGGCCTCGGCCGGATCGCGCAGATTGCCCGCACTATAGATGAACTCGCGCAGCCGTTTCGCCGTCGCAGGATCGAAGGTGTCGCCGGTTTCCTCAAAGGCTTCGAAGGCATCGGCGTCGAGCACCTCCGACCACATGTAAGAGTAATAGCCGGCCGCATAGCCGCCGCCGGAAAACAGGTGCTGGAAATGCGGTATGCGGTGGCGCATGACTATTTCCGCCGGCATGTGGATGCGCGCGAGGCTTTCATGCTCGAAGCCGGCAACATCGAGCGCGCCCGGTTCCTTCAGCCCATGCAGGTCGAGATCGACCAGGGCGCAAGCGGTGTATTCGACCGTCGCGAAGCCCTGGTTGAACGTGCGCGTCGCCAGGACCTTGTCGAGCAACGCCTGCGGCATCGGCTCGTTCGTGCGCGCATGGCGTGCGTATTTTTTCAGAATCTCCGGCACCTCGAGCCAATGCTCGTAAAGCTGCGACGGCAGCTCGACGAAATCGCTCGAAACCGACGTGCCGGCGAGCAGCGGATAGGTCACGTTCGACAACAACCCGTGCAGCGCGTGCCCGAACTCATGGAACAGCGTCCGCGCGTCGTCGAACGACAGCAGCGCGGTTTCGCCGGCCGCAGGCTTGGAAAAATTGCAGACGTTCACGATCACCGGCGCCATATCGCCGGAAAGTTTCTGCTGATCGCGCAATGAGGTCATCCATGCACCGCTGTGCTTGGAGCCGCGCGCGAAATAATCGCCGACGAACAGGCCGGCATGATGACCGTTCGCATCCAGTACTTCCCACGCGCGCGCGTCGGAATGATAGAGCGGCACGTCGACGGACTTGAACGAGAGCCCGAACAGCCGGTGCGCGGTCTCGAATGCCGCCTCGATCATGCGGTCGAGCTGGAAGTACGGTTTGATCTCGGCTTCGTCGAGATCGTACTTCGCCTTGCGCAGCTTCTCGGTGTAGTAGCGCCAATCCCACGGCGCGAGCGCGAAGTTGCCGCCTTCCTGCGCAATCATGTCCTGCAGGGCGTCACGCTCGATAGTCGCTTTCGCGAGCGCGCGGCCCCACACATCGTCGAGCAGATTGCGCGCGGCGGCCGGCGTCTTCGCCATCTGGTCGTCGAGGCGATAGTCGGCGAAGGTTTCGTAGCCGATCAGCCGGGCGCGCTCGGCGCGCAGCCGCACCATCTCGGCAACGATATCGCGGTTGTCGGTCTTGCCGCCGCCCTCCCCACGCATGATCCAGGCCTTGAACGCCTTCTCGCGCAAATCGCGCCGCGCGGAAAATTGCAGGAAGGTCTCTACGGACGAACGCGCGAGCGTGATGGCGTGCTTGCCTTTGTGTCCGCGCTCCTCCGCCGCGGCGCGCGCGGCAGCAATCGCGAACTCCGGCAGGCCGGCGAGATCGCCCTCCTCCAGCATCAGCGCGTAGGATTTTTCGTCGGCCAGGACGTTCTGGCCGAACTGGGTACCGAGACTCGCGAGCCGCTCGTTGATCGCGGCGAGCCGGCCCTGCGCATCCTTGCCGAGCGCCGCGCCCGCGCGCACGAAGCGCGTATGGTAGCGATCGAGCACGCGGTGTTGCTCAGGCAACAGACCGAGCGTGTCGCGTCGCTTGTGAAGCGCCTCGATGCGGCGAAACAGGCCGGCATTGAGATAAAGCGCGTCGCTATGCCGCGCGAGCAACGGCGCGATATCGCGTTCGATCTCTTCGATGGCATCGCCGGTATCGGCGCCCGC
>JBARCH010000119.1:0-4002 GCA_049793875.1 Pseudolabrys sp.
AGTCGGTGAGACGGTCGAGCGCGAAGGTTTTGCGTTCGCGGATCTGTTGCCTGCCTAGGTGCGCAGCGTCCCGCCGGTCTTCTTCGTGACCTCGGCGACGATCTTGCCGGCAAGCGCCTCGATCTCCTGATCGGTCATGGTCTTTTCGCGCGGCTGGATGGTGACCGCGATGGCGATCGACTTCTTGCCGGGCTCGACGCCTTTGCCTTCGTAGAGATCGAACACGCTCACGCCCGCGATCAGCTTGCGGTCGGCGCTCTGTGCCGCGCGCACGATGTCGGCGGCCTTCACCGCGCGATCCACCACGAAGGCGAAGTCGCGGTCGACCGGCTGGAACGGCGACAGCTCGAGCATGGCCTTGGCGCGCGTCGCTTTTGCCTTTGACTCGGGGATTTTCTCGAGGATCACCTCGAAGCCGACCAGTGGGCCATCGGCCGTCAGTGCTGCCAATGCGCGCGGGTGCAATTCGCCGAAGTGGCCGAGGATATTTTGCGGGCCGATCTGGATGGTGCCGCTGCGGCCGGGATGAAACCAGGCCGGAGCGCCGGGTACGACTTGCAGCGCCTGCACGGGCGCGCCGGCGGCAGCCAGAACGGCGAATGCGTCGGCCTTGGCGTCGAAAACATCGACCGGCTTGGCGGCGTCCGACCAATGACGTCCGTAGCCATTTGCTGTTGCCAGCGCGCGGCGTATGCCGCTTGCCGCCGTCGATTGATCCTCGGGCCGGTCGCCTTTGAAAATCTGGCCGACTTCAAACAAGGCGACGTCGGCATAGCCGCGATCGGCATTTTTCTGCGCCGCCATCATCAGACCCGGAATGAGGCTTGGCCGCATGTCGGACAATTCCGCCGCGATCGGATTGACCAGCGCCAGCGCGCCATTGCCGCCGCCGAACAATTCCGCTTCGCGCTTCGACACGAACGACCAGGTGATGGCCTCGACCATTGCGCGCGCGGCGAGCACGCGTTTGGCCTTGCGGGTGCGGTTCTGGATCGGTGTGAGAACCGGCTTGCGCGCCGCAGGTCCGCGCGGGAACGGCGTCGACGGCACCTGATCGACGCCGACGATGCGCACGATTTCCTCGACGATGTCGGCGCGGCCATGCACGTCGGGGCGCCACGACGGCACCGCGATCTTGACCTTCTCGCCCTGTCCGGCCGTGAAGAAGCCGAGTTTCTCAAGCGTGCGCCGCACTTCCGGCAGCGACAGTTTCAATCCGGCCAGCCGCGGCAATTCGTTCAGCGGGAAGTCGATGACTTTTTCCTTCGGCGTCGGATCGCCGGCGACGACGATCTCCGAAGGGGTGCCGCCGCAGAGGTCGATCACCATTTGCGTGGCAAGCTCGAGTCCGGGCAGCATGAAATTCGGATCGACCCCGCGCTCGAACCGATAGCGCGCGTCGGAATTGATGCCGAGGCTGCGGCCGGTCTGCGCGATGTTGAGTTCGTCCCACAGCGCCGATTCGATCAGCACATCGGTCGTGCTCTCCGAGCAGCCGGTCGCTTCGCCGCCCATGATGCCGGCAAGCGACTCGACGCCCTTCTCATCGGCGATCACGCACATCGCCTGGTCGAGCGTGTAGGTCTTGCCGTCGAGCGCGAGCAGCGTCTCGCCGTTGTGTGCGCGCCGCACCGAGAGATTGCCGTTTACCTTCGCGGCGTCGAACACATGCAGCGGACGGCCACGGTCGAAGGTGATGAAGTTGGTGATGTCCACGAGCGCATTGATCGGGCGCAGGCCGACCGCCGTCAGGCGCTTTTGCAGCCAGTCGGGCGAGGGGCCGTTCTTCACGCCCTTCACCAGCCGCAGGCCGAAAGCGGGACAGAGCGAGGGCGTCTGCCCGAAATCGAGCGTCACCTTGACCGGGCAAGGGAACGTGCCCTTCACCGGCTTGGCGGTGCGATCCTTGAAGGTGCCGATGGTGGCCGCGCCAAGATCGCGCGCGATGCCGGCGACGCCGGTGCAGTCGGGCCGGTTGGGCGTGACGTTGATGTCGATTACGATCTCGTTGAGGCCGAGTACTTCCGCAAAAGGTTTCCCGACCGGAGCATCGGCAGGCATCTCGATGATGCCGTCGTGGTCGTCGGAAAATTCGATCTCCGCGCCGGAGATCAGCATGCCGTGGCTTTCCACGTCGCGAATCTTGCCGACACCAAGCGTGATCTTCTTGCCGGGAATGTAGGTGCCGGGCCTTCCCAGCACGGCCTTCATGCCGGCGCGCGCATTGGGCGCGCCGCAAACGATCTGGATCGGCTTGCCGTCGCCGGTGTTGACCATGCAGACGCGCAGGCGGTCCGCGTTCGGATGTTGCACCGCGGAGATCACGGACACGACCTTGAACGCTTCGTATTGCTTCGCCTTGTCCTCGACGCCTTCGACTTCAAGACCGATCATCGTCAGCTTGTCCGTGATTTCGGACAGCGACGCGTCGGTATCGAGGTGCTCTTTCAGCCAAGTGAGGGTGAATTTCATCGCGCGGCTACTTTCCCGGCGTCCAGAAATAAAGAACCGGCAGCACAAGGAAGACGACGACGGTGAACACGATGGCGGCGCGGATGCAGTAGCCGTAAAGTTCGCTGCGGATGATCAGCTCGCGCTGGATGATATCGTGCGTGCGATCCGCGGCCTCGGCGAATTCATAGGCGCGGAAGACCGACAGGCAGCGCAGGCAACCAAGCGCGATCAAAAGATAGATCGCGATTTCGGCAACGACGATCCCGACCTCGATCTGATTATCGGCGACAAGCGGGGCGATCAGTCCCAGGCCGGCGATCATCATCGACGTGTGCGTGAGCAGGCCGGTCGCCTTCGCGTCGATCGAGGCGAATGTGTGGGAAACTTCAGCCGACATCGCATTGTCGCGTTGCCGCAACATGGCTTCGTATGCGGAAATCTTGTGCACATTCCAGCCGCGCGTGACGAGCGCGTAGACGGCACGATCGAACGGCGATGGTCTGGATTTTTTCGCCACGGCGTTCACGGGCTCAAACCTCCCGCGAGCGTCGGGAAATCCAGCGGGCGGAAGCCGTAATGCGTGAGCCAGCGCACGTCCGCCTCGAAGAAGGCGCGCAGGTCCGGCATCCCGTATTTGAGCATCGCGATGCGGTCGATTCCCATCCCCCAGGCAAAGCCCTGGTATTCGTCGGGATCGAGTCCGCAATTTTTCAGGACATTCGGATGCACCATTCCGCAGCCGAGGATTTCAAGCCAGTCCTCGCCTTCGCCGAAACGGATTTCGCCCTTGTCGCGCTTGCACTGGATGTCGACTTCCATCGACGGCTCCGTGAACGGGAAGAACGACGGGCGGAAACGCATCTTCACGGTGTCGACTTCGAAGAACGCCTTGCAGAATTCCTCGAGAATCCATTTCAGGTGGCCGAGATGCGAGCCCTTGTCGATGACGAGGCCCTCGACCTGATGGAACATCGGCGTGTGTGTCTGGTCGCTGTCGCTGCGATAGGTGCGGCCGGGGATGATGACGCGGATCGGCGGCTTTTGCGTCAGCATCGTGCGCACCTGCACCGGCGATGTGTGCGTGCGCAGCAGCATGCGCGAGCCGTCCGGCTTCGGCGGAAAATAGAACGTGTCGTGCATGTCCCGCGCCGGATGGCCTTCGGGAAAATTCAGTTTGGTGAAGTTGTAGTCGTCGGTCTCGATGTCGGGACCTTCCGCCACCGCGAAACCCATGTCGGCGAAAATCGCGGTGAGTTCGTCGATCACCTGCGTGATCGGATGCACGCGCCCGCTTTCGACCGGCGCTTCGCGCACGGGGAGGGTGACGTCGACGCTCTCGCTGTTGAGGCGCGCATCGAGCGCGGCATTGCCGAGTGCGTCCTTGCGCGCGAAGATTGCCGCGGTGACGCGTTCCTTCAGGCCGTTGATCGCGGGACCTTGCGTCTTGCGCTCGTCCGGCGTCATCGAGCCGAGCGTCTTGAGCAGCGCCGACACCGAGCCGCTTTTGCCGAGCGCCGCGACGCGCACGCCTTCGAGCGCCGCCTCGTC
>JBARCH010000120.1:0-4275 GCA_049793875.1 Pseudolabrys sp.
AGCATGAGGAAATCTGCAAGGCGATGACAAAGCGTGACGCCAGGATGTTGAAAGCGGCTCTCAGAAGTCACGCCCGGACAACCGAGGAAGCTATCTTGAAAACCTTTGAACCTGCCGTGAAGCCGCCTCTTGGAAACCATGTTCGCCAAGGCAGTCGCTTGCCCTGAGTTTCATCTCTGCTTCGAGGATAGAAATTTCCAAGGCCGCGTTCACATGCCCCGTGCGGTCATTTCGGTCCGAGCCGCGGAAAAAGCCGGCGCGGATTTTCTTCCACGATCGCCTCGATGTCGGCAGCATTAAAGCCCGCGGCGCGCACGCTTTCGATTGGGTTCATGTCGGCGGGCGGGAACGAATAGTCGGTGCCGAGCACCAGACGATCCACGCCGACGAGATCGGCCAAAAATCTGAGCGGCTTCGGCGCATGCACGATGGTGTCATAGGCCATCAGAGGCGCATAGGCTGAAGGTGGTTTCTGTGCGACGTCACCCTGCGCAGCTTTATCCATGCGCGCGTGCATGATGTCGAAGCGGCCGCTCAGATAGGGATAGGCGCCGCCGCCATGCGACAGCACAACGGTAAGCTTCGGAAAGCGGTCGAGCACGCCGGAAAAGATCAATGACGCGATGCCGAGCGTCGTGTCGAACGTGTAGTTCACGCTTTGCCTCAGCCCGAATTTGGTTGCACGGGCGAACGGCACCGCCTCGACCGGGTGGATCATTACCGGCATTTGGAGCCGTGCCGCCTGCGCCCAAAGTGGGTCAAGCGGAAACTCGCCGATATTTTTCCCCTCGATGTTGGCCGAAATCATTACCGCGACCGCGCCAAGGTCCGCGGCGCGTTCCAGCTCGGCAGCCGCGTCGTCGGCATTCGGCAGCGGCACCGAGGCGACAAAGGACATGCGCGTGGCGTACTCGTCGCACCAGTCCGCCAATGTATCGTTGAGCAAGCGATGCCATGCCGCGGAGTGCTCGTGCGGCAGGCCGTAACCGTAAATGTCCGGCCATGTCGCGACGAATTGCCGGTCGATCCGTTGCGAATCGAGCCAGCCAAGCCGCTGGTCCGCGGTTTCGATCAACTTGGGGAAAAATGGCCGTACCTTGTACCCATAGGAAAATTCGAGCGCTGGCGCAGAGCCGGCACTGTCGATGACGCGTACGCCCATTTGCGTGCCGCGTTCGCGCGCGGCGGAAATCAGGTCTTGCGGAATATAATGAGCGTGAACGTCGATCGTCATTTAACGATATCCGGGATTGTCGGACGAAAAATCGGCTGTTGTCCGCAGGAGAATGCCAGACGGCGGGAGAAAATCTTCAGGTAAAATATCTCGATGTCAAGATATACCGGCTACCGGGCCGCTTCTCTTCTGTAGAAATCCCGCCTGATGATTGTGCGGGTGGGGCAGGGTGCTAAGATAAATCCGGTCCGGGGGTGTTTAGTGTTGAATCGGAATCTCGGCAGGCGGCGTCACCTCTCCCCGAGGGATGAGGGAGTTCGCTGGGCTTGCTGAGGGGCTTCAATCCAAAACGACATGCTCTGACGGCACACGACAAAGGAATCCAGCCTGGTAGAAGCTGGTTCATTCGGGGAGAGACCAATGGGCGTCGACGACACAAAATCGGCAGAGCTTGTCGCGAGACTTGAACGGTTGCCGTTCTCGAAATGGCATCGAAATTTCTTCATTCTTGCCTTCATCGGCATCATGTTCGACGCTGCGGACTTCGCGCTGTTCGGGGCCGCGCTCCCGCCCATCGCAAGAGAGTTTCACTTCGGTCCGGCACAGGCCGGATTGCTGGCGACCGCCGGCCTGGTTGGCGCCTTTCTCGGTGCGCTGTTCTGGGGGACGCTCTCCGACTACATCGGCCGGCGCACGTCGTTTCAGGCGACCGTCGGCATCTTCGCGGTGTTCACAGGCCTTGTGGCGATATCCTGGAACGTCGCCTCGCTCGTTGTGTTTCGCTTCCTGTCGAACTTCGGGCTTGGCGGCGAGGTGCCGGTAACGACGACGCTTGCGGCGGAATTCAGTCCCGGCCGTATCCGCGGCGCCATGACCGGAAATATCCTTGCTGCATTTCCGGTCGGCCTCGTCGTGGCGGCGGCGCTCAGCCTTACGGTTCTTCCGGCATTCGGCTGGCGCGCTCTGTTTGCGGTTGGCGTCATTCCGGCGCTGATCCTGTTCTTCGTGCGCCGCTACATGCCGGAATCGGTTCGCTATCTCCTCAGCAAGGGCCGCGTGGCGGAAGCCGAGCAAATCGTCGCGCATGTCGAGCAACAGGCGCTCGGCCGCCCGCTGACCGCCGACGAACTCCGCGACGTGGCGCGGGTGCAGCCGGAAGTGGCCGTGCCGACCGGCGTCACCGTGTTCGAATTGTTCAAGGCCGGCCGTGCGCGCACGACCGTTTTGGTGTGGATCGTCTCGTTCGGCTTCCTGTGGGCGTCGAACGGAATCCTGTTCATGCTGCCGACCATCCTGCTGCAAAGGGGCATTCCGCTGACGCGTGCGCTGACCTTCCTCCTGGTCCAGGCAATCGGCGGTATCTTCGGCTATTCGGCTTGCAGCTTCCTGATCGACCGCTATGGAAGGCGGCCGGTGCTGTTCCTCTATTACTTTATCGGCGCCTTCTTCCATTTGTGGTTTGCGGTGTCGACAGGCTACGCGACCTTCATCGCGGCCTTCCTGGTCGGTTGGGTCAATCCTGGCGCGTTCGGGCCGACCGGCGTCTATGTCAGCGAACTGCATCCGACGCATATCCGTTCTACGGCGGTCGGCTGGTTCTTCGGGATCGGACGCATCGGATCGTTCCTCGCGCCGGCGGTCGTCGGCTTCATGCTGGCGTACGGGATGGGCGCCTACACGCTCTATACCTTTGCGTTCGCCTATCTGGTCGCGTCGTTTGCGCTGCTGGCGGTTGGAATCGAAACCAAGGGACGCGTGCTCGAAGAGATCACGCGGACGGAGCCCGCGAAGGCATAACGGGCTGCTGGATCGGAGATAGTCCGGCGCTCTTTCCGAGTGCCGGACTTTTTCATGCGAGAAAATTGCCGAGTAATTTGACGGCTTGATCGGGGCACTCGATCACCGACGCGTGCCGCGCCTGGGGAATCCAGGCGAGCCTGGCGCCCTCGATATTGGCGGCGAGCCACCGCGCGGATTCGAGGAAACTCGGAATATCGTTTTCGCCACAGACGACCAGCGTCGGCGCCTTTATCCTGGCGGTGCCGGCGCGCAAATCCGCCGCGCCCAATGCCTCGCAGGCGAGCGCATAACCTTCGCCCGAGGTCTTTTGCAGCGTTTCCCGCACATAGCGCACGCCGGCGGAATCGTTGGCGAGGCAGGCATCGGAAAACCAGATCTTCAGCAGGTCCGGCACCATGGCGGCGACGCCCTTGGTGCGTGCGGTTTGCGCACGCACGGACCACATGCCGCGAATTTCATCGCTATAGCGTGGCGTGGTGTCTATCAGCACGACGCGGTCGACGCTTTCGGGGTGATGCGCCGCAAACTGCTGCGCGATCAGGCCGCCGAGTGAAATACCGGCAATACTGGCGCGGCCGATTCCGTTGGCGCGCAGTATTCCTGCAAGCTGGTCCGATAAATCATCGATTGAGTAAGGCTTGGCCGGAACCGGCGTCGCGCCGTGGCCGGGCAGGTCATATCGCAGCAGCGTGAATTTGTTCGAGAGCGGTGCGGCAAAATCCCAGAACCTGTGATCGACGCCAAGGCAGTGCAGCAGCACCAATGGCGCACCCGAACCCATGCGTTTGAGGGTGATGTCCCCTGCATTCAATCCGGTCATCCAACAAGCTCCGCTTTCTTGATCGCTCGTTCGGCCTATGCTCTATCAAAATGGCTTCGCTGCCATAGGTCAATGAAGGGTTCTTGTGAATGAAAATAGACATCTTCAATCACTTCATGCCCAAGGCTTACTTTGACCGGCTCGGCGGCCTCATTCCCGGCCATGCCGTGCTTGGTGCCTTTCCGCGGATCAAGGCGCTGGTCGATGTCGAGGCGCGACTGCGGCTCATCGATCAATTCGACGGAATGCAGCATGTGTTGTCGCTCGCCAACCCGCCGCTCGAATTGATCGGTCCGCCCGACCTGACGCCCGAACTGGCGCGAATAGCCAACGACGCATTTGCGGATCTCTGTGCGAAATACCCCGATCATTTTCCTGCCTTCGTTGCTGCGCTGCCAATGAACAATATCGAGGCCACGGTCGCGGAGATCGACCGGGCCATTAAAAGCCTTGGCGCGCGGGGCGTGCAGGTATTCACCAA
>JBARCH010000121.1:0-3337 GCA_049793875.1 Pseudolabrys sp.
GTCGTGGACGGCTTGAATCCGACCTCGCGCATCAGGTCATCGACATCCGCGTAGGTGGCAGGCACATCGCCCGGCTGCATCGGCAGCAGTTCGCGTTTGGCCTTCTTACCGATGGCTTCCTCCAGCAGCCGCACCACTTCCAGCAAATCGACCGGATTATTGTTGCCGATATTGTAGACCCGCCACGGCGCGGTGCTCGAGCCCGGATCGGGCACAGCGTCCGCTGGGACCGGTTTCCCAACGGGTGCACGGTCAACCAGGCGCACCACCGACTCGACCACGTCGTCAACGTAGGTGAAGTCGCGCCGCATGTTGCCGTGGTTGAACAGCTTGATCGGCTGGCCGGCGATGATGGCCGACGCGAAGATCCACATCGCCATGTCGGGCCGGCCCCACGGTCCATAGACGGTAAAGAACCGCAATCCGGTGGCCGGCAGGTTGAACAGATGCGCATAAGAATGCGCCATCAGTTCGTTCGCCTTCTTCGAGGCGCCGTAAAGGCTGAGCGGATGATCGACGTTGTCGTGGATCGAGAACGGCATCTGGGTATTGCTGCCGTAGACCGACGAGGACGACGCATAAAGCAGATGGCGGCAACCGTTGTGACGGCAGCCTTCGAGAATATTGGTGAAGCCGACTAGATTGGCGTCCACGTACGCATGCGGATCGACCAGCGAATAGCGCACGCCCGCCTGCGCGGCGAGATGCACGACATGAGGAAATCGGTGCTCGGCGAACAACGCGGCAACGCCGCCGCGGTCGGCCAAGTTGAGCTTGACGAAGCGGAAGCCGGAATGCCTGGCAAGCTCCGCGAGACGGGCGTCCTTCAGCTTCGGATCGTAATAAGCATTGAGATTGTCGAGACCGACAACGGCGCGGCCGCCTTCCAGGAGCCGCTTGGCGACGTGGAAGCCGATAAACCCGGCGGCGCCGGTAACGAGGACAGGACTCGTCGTCATTTCACCTCGACCAATTCTTTGGATTCCATACCGTCATGTAGCAGCCGTCGAATCGCATCTGCGACCGTAGCGGCCGCAAACATGATCAGAAGTGGCTCAAGCGGCAACCGGTAGCGTATCGTTCCCACGATGATCATGTGAACAGCGGTATAGTAGACGATAAAAAGCAGGGTGGGCGTCGTGCGCATCAGGATTTCCGGCGGCCGCAAAAACAGCAGATAGGCGAACGCCAACAGGATAACCGGCGTTATGCTCAAAAATGTCAGGATCGTGGCCGCCGCACCCGAATAACCGGGATGGTGCGGCCAAAGCCGCCACATGCGCACGAATTTCTTTGCCGCAAGTTCGACAAAGCGGCCCGGATTTTGCCAAATGAAATTTATCGCCGCGTCTCGCAGCGCCCGATCGCGCACGATCGGATCCGGGATCACATCGAAAGTTGTCGTGTCGTAGTCCTCGCCCAAATTGCCGCCGCCCGAATGGTTGAGCGGGTTGTTGCCGGCGTAGAGCGCGGTACCAAATCCGGGCGTGAGCCGGACGAACTCATGGTACGCACGATAATTGTGCATCCACCACGGCGACATCAGCGCGACATAGATCGCCGCATAGCTCAGAATGTGCCGGATCGTCTGCTTTGCCGATTGGCGATGGATGACCGTCGCAAAATAAATGACCAATAACGGCGCGGCGGCGTCAAGCACGGGGCGCGTCAGGATGGCGAGGACCACACATATCGCGGCGGCGACGAATTGCGCGCGATACCAGAAGAGAAACGCGGACATGACCAGAAAAATAAAAAGCGTCTCGGAAAGGCCGGTGACCGAAATGAAAATCAATGGCGGGTAGAATGCCACCGCAAGCCCGGCAATTGTCGCAGTTTGGCGGTCCTTGAAAATATCGAGTGCGAGACTGCGCGTTACCAATGCCGTGAGCACCGACAGCACGATATCGGCCGCCAGTTGCGGGTAACCTGGCCCGGTGATGGCAATGAGCAGCGGATAGAGCGGCATCTCGAATGGGTTGTCGATCCGCCAATAGGTCGCCAAATGCGCCGCCGCTTCCCGGTAGCTTGCTGCATCGGGAAGAAGAGCGCCCTGATCCGGCAGGACGACCGCGGCCAGCACCCGCGTTGTCAGCGCGCAGATGATGATAAGAACCGCGCTCTTGCGGCCATCGTCCACCAGCATTCGCCACGTTCCGACGATGGAAGAACGAGCGGCGGTCACGGGCTAGAGCCTCCAAAGAGCAATATGGTCCGGCACCGCCGCGCGATCGAGTTTCGATTTGACGTCGAGCACGACACCACGCCCCTCCTTGAGCAACCGCCACAGGAACGGCCAGCCGCCCTCGACATAGTCCTGATGGGCAACGGCCAGTATGACAGCGTCGGCCGGACGTAACTTCTCCAGAGCCGCCAATTCGATCCCGTATTCATGACGGGTCTCTTCAAATGACGCGAGCGGGTCGTGAACCAGGACGGTTACCTCGGCATTCTTCAATTCCCGCACGATATCGCTGACTTTGGAATTGCGGATGTCCGGCACGTTTTCCTTGAACGTTATGCCGAGAATCGTGACCACCGGATTCTTGCAGCCTCGCTCCGCCAACTGGCGCAAGCATTCACGCGCGATGTGCGCGCCCATATCGTCATTGATGCGCCGGCCGGCCAAAATGATCTCCGGGCGATACCCCGCCCGTTCGGCGCGATGCGTGAGATAATACGGATCGACGCCGATGCAGTGACCACCGACGAGTCCGGGCTGAAAGTTCTGGAAATTCCATTTGGTCGCCGCCGCCGCAAGGACGTCACCGGTATCGATCCCCATTTTTCGGAAGATCAGAGACAGCTCGTTCATGAAAGCGATATTGAGATCACGTTGCGTGTTCTCGATCACCTTGGCGGCTTCCGCGACCCTGATCGACGGTGCGCGATGAATGCCCGCCTTGACCACCGAACCATAAACGTCGGCGACGATATCGAGCGTGCGCTCATCCTGGCCCGACACAACCTTCTTGATCGATTCGAAGCGGTGGGCCTTGTCGCCCGGATTGATGCGTTCGGGCGAATAGCCGAGCGTGAAATCGCGACCGCATACGAGCTTCGACGCTCTCTCAAGAACGGGCGCGCAATCTTCCTCGATCGCGCCAGGATAGACGGTCGATTCGTAAACGACGATATCGCCGCGCTTGAGCGCGTACCCGACAGTCTCGGATGCCGCCAGCAGCGCGCGGAGATCCGGATTATTCGATGAATCGATCGGCGTCGGAACGGTCACGATGAAGAAATCGCCATCGCCGAGTCGCCCGGCATCGCCGGTATAAGTCAGGCTGGGTTGACTGAGTTCGGATGGCTCGACTTCTCGCGTGCGGTCATGGCC
>JBARCH010000122.1:0-5073 GCA_049793875.1 Pseudolabrys sp.
AGCTTGGCGATCATCGGATCGTAGTAGAGCGAAATCTCGCCGCCCTCCTCCACGCCAGTGTCGTTGCGCACGGTGACGCCTTGCTCGCTGCGCTCCGCCGGCGGCCGATAGCGCGTCAGCCGTCCGGTCGACGGCAGGAAATTCCGGTACGGGTCTTCGGCGTAGATGCGCGTCTCGACCGCCCAGCCGGAGAGCTTCACGTCCTTTTGCGCGAGCGAAAGCTTCTCGCCCGCGGCAATGCGGATCATCTGCTCGACCAGATCGATGCCGACGACGAGTTCGGTCACCGGATGCTCGACCTGCAGCCGCGTGTTCATTTCGAGGAAAAAGAAGCTGCGGTCCTGCCCCGCCACAAACTCGACCGTGCCGGCACTGTCGTACCCGACGGCTTTCGCGAGCGCGACCGCCTGCTCGCCCATCTTCCTGCGCGTCGTCTCGTCGAGAAGCGGCGATGGCGCCTCCTCGACCACTTTCTGGTTGCGGCGCTGGATCGAACATTCGCGCTCGCCGAGATAGATGACGTTGCCGTGCTTGTCGCCGAGAACCTGGATTTCAACATGGCGCGGATCGGTGATGAATTTCTCGATGAACACCCGGTCGTCACCGAACGACGACTTTGCCTCCGAACGCGCGCGCACGAAACCTTCCGCTACTTCGCCTTTCGAATGCGCAATGCGCATGCCCTTGCCGCCGCCGCCGGCCGACGCCTTGATCATCACCGGGTAACCGATCTCGTTCGCGATCTTCACCGCTTCGCTCTCATCGGCGATGACACCGAGATGGCCGGGCACGGTGGACACTTTTGCGGCGGCCGCCGCTTTCTTCGATTCGATCTTGTCGCCCATCGCGGCGATGGCCTTGGCGTTGGGGCCGATGAAAACGATGCCCGCCGCCTCCAGCGCCTTCGGAAACGCCTCGCGCTCCGACAAAAATCCGTAACCCGGATGTACGGCCTGCGCGCCCGTCGCCTTGCAGGCCGCAACGATCTTCTCGATCGACAGATAGCTTTCGGCAGCCGGCGGCGGCCCGATCGCGACCGCCTCGTCGGCCATCGCTACATGCAGTGCGTCACGATCCGCGTCCGAATAGACAGCGACCGTTTCAATGCCCATGCGGCGAGCGGACTTGATGATGCGGCAGGCAATCTCGCCGCGATTGGCAATCAGGATGCGCTTGAACATGCGGGAATTATGGGTTTGCCGTCAGATATTTGCGTCCGGGTGAAGCCTCACCGTTACACTACTATCGTCCAGCAAACCAAGTGCACGAGAAAAATCATTCCGACATGCCTGCCTGAGGCCAAAGCCCTGTTCCATCGCGGCAAGGATGAGTAGCGAAACGATGCTCTTTTTGCACCGCCCTATCCCGCCCTGACCCGGGTACATATATTGAGGGCCTGAATTCAGCGTCATTAGTGAGAGCTGAGCAGTTATTGGAGGATAATCATGAGTTTAGCGATCAACGACACCGCCCCCGATTTCGAGGCGGAAACAACCGAAGGTAAAATCCGCTTTCACGAGTGGCTCGGCGACTCCTGGGGCGTCCTGTTCTCGCACCCGAAGGATTTTACGCCGGTCTGCACCACCGAACTCGGCGCCATGGCGCGGCTCAAGCCGGAATTCGACAAGCGCAACGCCAAGATCATCGGCCTCTCGGTTGATCCGGTCGAAAATCACAAGAAATGGGCCGGTGACATCAAGGACGTGGTCGGCGTCGCGCCGAACTATCCGATGATCGGCGACACCGAGCTGAAAATTTCCAAGGCCTACGGCATGCTGCCCGCCAGCACATCCGGCACCGCGGAAGGCCGCACACCGAACGACAACCAGACGGTGCGCAACGTCTTCATCATCGGCCCGGACAAGAAGATCAAGCTGATCCTCGTTTACCCGATGTCAACCGGTCGCAACTTCAATGAAGTGCTGCGCGTGCTCGATTCACTCCAGCTCACCGCCAAGCATCGCGTCTCGACGCCGGCGGACTGGAAGCAAGGCGAGGACGTCATCCTCAGCGGCTCGGTCACGGAAGACGAGGCCAAAAAGCTTTACCCGCAGGGCTGGAAGACGCCGAAGCCGTATATCCGCATCGTACCGGCGCCGCGCGGCTAAAACGGCAAGCTATCGCGAATGGAGGGCGCGGGTTTCCGCGCCCTTTCTCTTTTCGCGCCGCGTATGCGAGAACGGCGCACGATTCAAGCTGGAGCGACCCTCATGATGGAAGACGCCGAAAAACAACCGGCCTATGCCCAATTCCTGGGTATGAAGGTGACACACATGTCACCCGAGCGGGTCACCGCCGAACTTTACGCGCGGCCGGAGTTCAACAACCGCCACGGCATCATGCACGGCGGCGCCATCATGTCGTTTGCCGACAATCTCGGCGGCACCGCCACCACCGCCAACCTCAAGCCGGGGCAAACCACAGCCACCATCGAGAGCAAGACCAATTTCTTCGCCGGAATCCCCATCGGCGATACCGCCAAAGCGGAATGCGTCGCGCTGCATCGCGGCAACCGGACGATGGTGTGGCAGACGAAAATCACCCGCAATGACGGAAAGCTTGCCGCCATCGTGACCCAAACGCAGATGGTGCTTGAGCCGCGCCAGAAATGACGCGTCAGGTCGTTGACACTTCCCTTGCCGCCGCATTGGCGGGCGCGCCGCGACTGACCACGACGACGCCGGCGGCGCAAACCAGGATTCCGACGATCGACAAGTGGTCGAGCCGTTCGCCGAACAGCACATAGGCAAAGAGCGCCGTTACCGCCGGCACCAGATAGAACAGGCTGGAAAATCCGGTCGCGGCCGAGCGGCGGATCAGCCAATACATCAGTGCCACCGCGCCGATTGACAACACGACCGCGAGATAGACAACCGCAAAAACAAATTCACCACTCCAGCGGACTGTGTACGTCTCGAAAACAAGCGCGGCGAGCGTGAACAGCGTGCCAGCGGTCACATATTGCACGAGGTTACCGGTGCGCCAGTCGATGCCGCCGCCGAAACGTTTCTGGTAAAGCGTGCCGAGTGTAATTCCGATCAGCGAGACGAAGCTGCCGCCCCAGCCGAGCCATGAGCCGGGTCCAGTAATCGCATGATCGTGCAGCACCAGTGCGACGCCCGCCAGCCCGAGCGCCAACCCGATCCACTGCAGACCGCTCACCTTCTCGCCCAGCCAGCGATTGGCGATCGTCGCCGTGAGGATGGGTTGCAGTCCCGGAATCAAGGCGGATATGCCGGCCGGCACGCCCTGACTGATCGCAACGAAAACGCCGCCGAGATAAAGGCCGTGCACAAGCGAGCCGGTCACGATGCTGTGCGCCGTCTCCCGCCCATTCGGCCAGCGCGCGCCGGTCGCGAATGCAAGTGCGATATGCAGCAGAACGACGACGGCCATGCGCAGCGACAGAAACGTCATCGGCTCGGCATAAGGCAGCCCGTATTTCGCACCGATGAAGCCCGTGCTCCACAGCAGCACGAACAGGACGGGTGCGGCCACCGCCGTCGAATCGCTCATGCGCATTGTGATTCTGAAGCTCGCGGATAAGCCGGAATTACTGCGGCGGGTTGAAGACCGCGAGGGCTATAGCATTCCTGCCCCCCGCTTGCTTGCCGATTTGCGCGTTCAATACCGCATAAGGGGCCGGCATTTGCGAAGACCGGTCGCGACTCATTTATACGATACTGACTGGACGGCCTTCGTAGGCCGCGTCTATGGTCCGCCGGGGGTTCGGACCGTACTGGGGGGTCTCGCCTTGAGCTTCTACGATCAAGCCTGCGATGTCGTCCGCTCGATCTACGACCGGCGCATCGATACGCCGGCCATTCTGGATCCCGATCTCTATTTTCCCGATGCCGCACGTTTCAAGGATCGCTGGCAGGATATTCGGCGCGACGCGCTGACGATCCGTGGCAACCTCGACAAGGTGCCGCGCTTTCACGAGATCATGGGCTCGCAGTCGGACATCTCGGCGGTCGACGGCCGCGACTGGCGCATGTTCATTCTCAAGGCATACGGCGTCGAGATCGAGCAGAACGTGAAACGCTGCCCGGCGATCGCATCGCTGATCAAGGATCAGCCGGACATCGTCTCCTGCGTGCTGTCGTTCCTTGCGCCAGGCAAACACCTTCCGAAACATCGCGGCCCGTTCCGCGGCATTTTGCGGTTTCATTTGATGCTCTCAATGCCGAGTGACGCTGACGGCCGCCCGGCTTGCGTCATGGACGTCGACGGTGAGGAGTATCGTCTGGCCGACGGCGAAACCCTGCTGTGGGACGACACCTATCCGCACGAGGTGTGGAACCGCAGCGACGAAGTGCGCGTCGCACTGCTGCTCGACGTGTGGCGGCGCAATATGCCCAAGGACATGGAAATGCTGTCGCGGCTTGTCATCGGCGGCGTCGGCTTGCGCATGCGCATGGGCGGAATTTCCTACGGCGGCTGAGCGCCGCGCGCCGGAACCAATCAAGCGGCCGGCGGGTTATCCGAATGAAACAGCATTCGGATTTTTTGCGTCATGAACGCCGTCGACTCCCATCTTCCCGTTCCTCTGGAGCATCGCGCAGACGACCGCGCCAGCGGCTTGCAAATCGCGGCAACCGCCGTTGCCGCGATTTTCATCCTCGGCGTCTTTTTCTACGGCATCAGCAATCAGCGCAGCGAAATCGGCGAAGCGAATAACCAGCAAATGGCCGCCACCCCGGCCGAACCTTCCGCACAGCCTACTCCGCAACAAGGCGAGTCCGGCAAATCCACGCAGCCGCCGAACAGTCAGCAGCAAGCCAACAAGCAAAACGGCAATCAGAACCAGCAACCAGCCAATCAGGCGAGCGCCAACAAGGCGCAGCAGGCCAATCCAAATGGCGCGCAGGCGCCGGGCCGCAGTTCGACCACCGGTCAGAACAGCAGCGGTCAAAGCAACGGCGCAAACGGCAAAGCCGCGTCGCAGCCGGAGACGCCGCCCGCCAAGCAGCCGCAATCGAGCGGCGCCCAGTAACCGCGCCCAATCTGCATCGTTCGGGACTTCTTCGTGCGGCGATATTGCCGCAGCGGTTGCCGTGAGTGATGCAGGAC
>JBARCH010000123.1:0-2939 GCA_049793875.1 Pseudolabrys sp.
GCGCTCGCGGGCGACGTGTTCGCGACCGCACTTTGCAATTTCGCGACGGCGCTCGTCGCAGCGTCCGCGTGCTCGCGGGCAGCCGCTGCGTTACCGGCGACATCGTCGCTGCGCCGATTGAGCGCGGTGAGCGCAATGCCGAGCGACTTCATCGCATTTTCTGTCGCCGTCAACCGCTCGGCCATCGACGCGTCACCAGCCGGCAGCTTGCTGACGGCCGTCTCGACCTTGCCGACGCGCTGCGACAGGTCGTCGAGCGTTTTGCCGTCAACCGCCGCCGGACGATTGTGAAGTTGCGCCTCCAATGATGAAACGCGCGCGCGTAACGCGCTCGTGTCGTCGTCACGTGTCGGCAGCACGCCGGAAAACCAGAGTGCGAGCAGCAGCACCGCAACGACTGCGCCGCCGGCGACGCCGGACGCGGCCAGCCGCCAGCTAAAGCCGGCTTTGCGCACGGGCTGTTCGACCTGCGAAGCGGCATGCACCGTTGAATCGGGAGCCGCATCGGCGTCCGCCGCAGTTTCCGCCGCACGCGGCGGCTCGTTCGGCGGTGGCGTCTGTCCGGCGGCGGGATTCACTTCGGTCGCGGTGAGGTCGATGGTCGGCGCCGGTCGCTTGCGGCGGCGCGCGCCTTCGGCCGTTCCCGGCGCTGTGGGCTTGTCTGCCATGCGCGTCTCTCCGACGATTCGGCCGTCCCAAAAGGGCATAACGCACTTGGCGACAATGCGGCAACGTCAACCTTGCGCCCGTTCCACCAGCGCAATCAGCGCGGCCTCGTCCGGCTGCGCCGCAATGGAGATAGTGGCGGCCCCCGCCGCCGCAAGCGGCGCGGCAGTCTGCGCCGACAGACAGAAATGGCACGGCTCAAGTGCCGCGGTGAGCAGCCCGGCCGCCTTGGCGCCGGAGAGGTAATTGCCGGCGCTCCGTGCCGAAAAATGCAGCACCGCCTCGACCTCACGCGTTCCAAGTGCCTCGCTCAGTTCGTCAGGAAACGGCAGCGTAACGGCGCGATAGACCACCACCGTTTTCGCCGTCATTCCCTTTCGCGCCAGTTCTCCCGCGATGTCGGCGGCCCGCTCCTGACCGGCCAGATAAAGCAACGGCAACGCGGCGGCCGCACGCTGCGCGGCAATCAGGCGCAGCAGATCGGCGGCATCGCCATCCGCCGATGTCACGTCGCTAAAGCCGGCCTCGCGCGCGGCCTCGGCGCTGCGCTTTCCGACCGCGAAGACCGGCAGGCTCTTGAGCGCGGTGAACTGCGGATGATCGCCAATCGCGCGCGGCGCGTTGGCGCTGGTGACGACGATGCCGGCAAACGTCCCGCCGAGATCGGCAGCGACCGGCTCGGCACGCATCAGCGGCGCCACCAGCACGTCATGGCCCCGCTCGCGCAAAGCCGCCGCGGTACGGTTGCCATCCGGCTGTGGGCGGGTGATGACGAGGCGCATCGCTTACCCAAAGAATCCGGGGCCGCCGCGCGCCTTCAATTCGCGGCCCGCTTCGGCGCCGATTTTCACCGCATCGTTGCGCGTGCCGGTGCCGGCAATGTCGTGCGCCGCGCTGCCATCCGGTTTCGCGATCAATCCACGGAATTGAATCGTGCCGCCGTACACGACGGCATGGCCCGCGATCGGCGTCTTGCAAGACCCGTCCAGCTCAAACAGAAACGCGCGCTCGACGGCGAGCGCGGTCGACGTATCGGCGTCGTCAACCGCCGCGACAGCGGCCCGTGTCGCCTCGTCGTTCACGCGCGTTTCCAATGCAATGGCGCCCTGCCCGACTGCCGGCAGGAATTCTTCCACACTCAGGATCGCGGTGGCGCGGTCGGCGATGCCGAGACGCTTCAGGCCGGCGAGCGCCAGAATGGTCGCCATCATCGTCGTGTCATCGAGCTTGCGCAGCCGCGTTTCCACATTGCCGCGCACCGGCACGATTTCGAGATCCGGGCGCGCGCGCTTGGCGATCGCCTGCCGCCGCAGCGCGGCGGTGCCAAGTTTGGCGCCATGCGGCAATTCCGCGAGGCTCTTCGCCCGGTGGCTGATGAAAACGTCGCGCGGATCTTCGCGCGCGAGACAGCCAGCCAGCACCAATCCATCCGGCAACACCGTCGGCATGTCCTTGGCGGAATGCACGGCGACGTCGATTGTCCCGGCAAGCAGCGCTTCCTCGATTTCCTTGGTAAAAAGCCCTTTGCCGCCGGCGTCCGTCAGCGGACGGTCCTGAATCATGTCGCCGGAGGTGCGGATGATCTTGATTTCGATGTCGAGCGGATCGCGCCGCAGCGCCGCGGCGAGGTGCGCGCGTACCTCCGACGCCTGCGCCAACGCCAGCGGACTGCCGCGCGTGCCGATGCGCAAAGGAGCTGGGGCAGAGGATTGCACTCGGTAACCTCGCAATGCTAGGCCGGATTCGACCGGGCCGGCATGATATAGGGGCGGCAACGGATCGGGGAAAGTAGATGGTTGTACTCGGAATCGAGACGACCTGCGACGAGACGGCAGCCGCCGTGGTGGAACACTACGCCGAAGGCCGCGGCAAGATTCTGTCCAACATCGTCTTCAGCCAGGTAAGCGAGCATGCCGCTTTCGGCGGCGTGGTGCCGGAAATCGCCGCGCGCGCCCACGTCGAGGCGCTCGACCTCATTATCGGCAAGGCCATGGCCCAGGCGCGCCGCACTTACCGCGATATCGACGGCGTCGCGGCGGCCGCCGGCCCGGGCCTGATCGGCGGCGTCATCGTCGGGCTCACGACTGCCAAGGCGCTGGCGCTGGTGAACGAAAAGCCGCTGATTGCGGTCAACCACCTGGAAGCGCACGCGCTCACCGCGCGGCTGACGGATTCGACACCGTTTCCCTATTGCCTGTTTCTCGCCTCCGGCGGCCACACCCAGATCGTCGCGGTGCGCGGCATCGGCGATTATGTGCGGCTGGGCACGACGA
>JBARCH010000124.1:0-1810 GCA_049793875.1 Pseudolabrys sp.
CTGCTGTTGAAACTCAATGAACCACCCCACTGTCGAAAAATCCATTAGTCTCGGCGAAAGTAAACAAAAGCGACTTACCGGGCCAGTGCGTCAGCGCACGTCGAACGCACGAGGAAAATCAGAGGGGGAGAAAATGTTGTCAGAACTCCGTTCTACCAGAGGGAGCGCCCGGATTGTTTTCCTGACCAGTCTTATTACGGCGATGTCGGGGCTTTACCCACTTCCGGGAAGGGCAGCTGATTACCCAACTCACACCATCACCGTTGTGGTTCCCTCGCCGCCCGGCGGTGGTACGGATACGCAGGCGCGTATTCTCGCCCCTAAGCTGAGCGAATTGCTTGGGCAGCCAATCGTTATCGAGAACCGCGGCGGTGCTAGCGGCAATATTGGCGCTCAAGTGGTCGCGAAGGCGACGCCCGACGGCTACACGCTACTGGCCATGATCTCGTCGCATGTGATCAATCCGTTCGTGCTAAAGAAGGTGCCTTACGATATTGACCACAGCTTCGCGATGATTTCGCGCACGGTCACCGCGGCTGGCGTCCTTGTCGGCAACCCGTCACTTCCGGCGAAAAATTTGCGCGAGCTAATCGCCTATATGAAGACCAATCCCGGCAAGGTGGCTTTCGGCTCTGCCGGCGTCGGCAGCCTGTCGCATCTCGTCGTCGAACTGTTTGAGCAAGATGCCGGCGTGAAGCTACTGCATGTGCCTTATCACGGTACGCAGCCAGCGCTTAACGGCACCCTCGCCGGGCAGGTATCCGTCATGGTTCCAGATTTGAGCATAGCTCTGGGACTGATTGGCACCGATAAATTGCGCGCTTACGGTGTGACTAGCGCTAAACGGTCAGCGGCCGCTCCCGATGTTCCGACCCTCGCGGAAGCGGGACTGCCCGGATTCGACGCCGTGCAATGGTTTGGCCTTTGCGCACCGGTTGGCACGCCGCCGGACGTCATCAAGAAATTGCACGCGGCGGTCATCAAGGCGCTGAACGATCCGCAGGTCAAAGAGCGGTACGCAAAAATCGCGATGACACCCGAGCCGAGCGCTTCCCCGGAAGAGTACGCCCAATTTGTGCACGACGAAGGCGTGCGCTGGGGCAAGGTGGTCGAGAACGCGCATATCACCGCGAAGTAACAAGGTCGTTCAGCATACGCAGCCGCTCGATCTTTGGTGTCATTCTCCGCAGGCTAAAGACACAATAGGAGCCGACATGACTCTCGTCCTCAAGGGCGTGATGCAAAGCCCAGTGACGCCACTCAAGGACGATTTCAGTCCGGACTACGAGACGTTCGAACGGCTAGTGGATTTCCACGTGCGCACCGGTGCGACCGCGATCTCGTGGCCGCACCACAAGGCAGAGTCGCACAATCTTACCATCGCGGAACGCAAGACTTTGGCAGAGATCGCGATCAAGGCGACCGCCAAACGGGTGCCGGTTTCGGTCCATGTCAGCGCGCTTGCGCTCGAAGACACCTTTGATCTGGCCCGTCACGCGCAGAAATCTGGCGCCGACGCTATCATCGCTATTACGCCGTACTTCTGGAAATATCCGCCGCAGGCAATTTATGATCATTTTGTGCGGCTCGGAACCTCCATCGATCTGCCGCTGATCGCCTATAATTCACCGAGCTATCTCGACGGAGTTGAATTCACCGGCGACTTGACCAAGCGGCTGATCGAGCGACTGCCGAATTTCATCGGCATGAAGGAAGCGAGCTTCAACAGCGAGAAGTTTTTCGAAATCTTGCGAGCGGCGTTACCGCTGCGGCCGAATTTTTCGATGATCGCGGGCGTGGAGTATCTGCT
>JBARCH010000125.1:0-18904 GCA_049793875.1 Pseudolabrys sp.
CACGTCGCCTGTGACCGCGTTTCCATCGAACGGGTACGGCCTCTACGACATGATCGGCAATGTCTGGGAATGGACGGCCGACTGGTACGCCTCCAGGCACCAGGCGGACGCGCCGAAAGCGTGCTGCATTCCGGAAAATCCGCGCGGCGGACATGAGGAGCAGAGCCACGACTCCTGCCAGCCGAAGATCAAGATCCCGCGAAAAGTTCTGAAAGGCGGCTCTCACTTATGCGCGCCGAATTATTGCCGCCGTTACCGGCCGGCCGCGCGCCACGCCCAGCCGATCGATACATCCGCCAGTCATGTCGGATTTCGCTGTGTCATCCGCGATCGTTGAACCCGAACCAGGAGATCGGCCCATGAAAGCGAAACACGGGTGTCACACGAAGATGGCGATCATTGCGGCGGCAATTTCTCTCGCAACAGCTACGGCGGTGCATGCCCAGGTACCGCTCTCTGCGTACACCGACGGCAATGGCTTCATCAATGTGCAAGTGCTGACCTGCGCGCAGCTTGCCAATACGTATCAAGACGACGCCGACTATCTGGCTGCGTGGTACAGCGGCTGGTACAACGGTCTTGCCAAGAAACACTTCGCACACGTCGCACGCGCGAAGGCTGGCGAGCACAATGTCATTGTTTACTGCAAGGCGCACCCCGAAGTTCGGGTCATTGACGCCATCGATGTGATTTTGAAAGCAGAGCAGTAGCGCGCGTGGAAATTGAAAATATTGGACCACGGTCCAACTCGATTGTCGCACCTGCGTCCTGAATAGTTTCCCTGGGGCTGTCGTCGATCAGCCACGCGCCATGCGCGGCTGACGATCACACCGGGAGCGTTTGAGACCTCATGGCTCCTTCCAAAAGCGTGCGTGACATTGCTGTTCAGTACAGCCGCAGATCCAGGGTCAACCTCTGGATATTTTCTGTCGCCTTTGCCGCAGCGCTTCTGCTCGATGCGATATCGGCTGCCCACGCCAATAACGCCTTGGTTCGCATGTGGGACGATTTGCTGGCGCGCCCGAGCGGGCCGGGGGCTTTCCGATTTTA
The DNA here is from genome assembly GCA_049793875.1 of Pseudolabrys sp. GTDB lineage: Bacteria > Pseudomonadota > Alphaproteobacteria > Rhizobiales > Xanthobacteraceae > Pseudolabrys. The sequence goes on from JBARCH010000125.1 coordinate 1,051, forward strand.
TCTGCAACCGACGATGGCGATGATCGCGGCCTTCAAGGACGGCATCAAAGACGCGCGTATCGACCGATCTCCGTACTTCTGGACGGTGTTGCACATCCCCGCTGAGCGCAAGGCACGTCTGGTCGAAGGCTTGAAGTCGACTGCGCGGATCATACTGCTCGGGATCGCTATGGATGCGATCTACCAGTATTCGGTGCTCAAGGCGTTCCGTCCCACCGAAATGATCCTGATCGTTCTGCTGCTGGCCTTTGTTCCCTACCTGTTGCTGCGCGGCCCCATTTGCCGGGCAGCGCGATGGTGGATGTCACGCCGCCGGTCCAACGTAATTGGGACTTAAGCGGATGCTGAAGAAAACAGATTCTGCCAGGCCCGATAGGATCGTTGAAGCGCCGCTTCCAGCGATTCCCGAGGTCGATGCATCGAATTCAGGTTTGGCCTCGGTACAGCTTTCACAGCATCGCACAAAACTGTCCACGCAGCGCACGGGGTTATCGGAACACCGCACCGATCTGTCGGAATACCGGACCGATCTGTCGATGCATCGCACCGATCTGTCATCCGAACGCAGTGAAATGTCGATGCGCCGTACCGGCATGTCGTTCCAGCGCACGCGCATGAGTGCGGACCGCACGTTGATGTCGGTTATCCGCACCTCGCTGTCGCTGATCAGCTTTGGATTTACGATCTTTCAGGTGTTTCAGAAGCTGCGGGATCAGACTGTCATCACCGGCGCGGCAGCGCCGCGCAATTTCGGCATAACGCTCGTTCTGCTCGGCATCGCGATGCTGGTGATCGGGATTATCTATCACCTGCAATTCATGTACGGCCTGCGCCAGGAGCGCAAAGCGATGGTGGCGGAAGGCCTGATTCACGGCCAAAGCAGATTCCCGCCTTCAATGACGCTGATTGTTGCGCTCGTTCTGCTGCTGATCGGCATCGCTGCGATCGTGAGTATGGTTTTTCAAACCGGCCCATTCGGATGAAGCCAAGTGGCAAAGCGCAGAATTCTGATGCGCAACTTTGGAAACCAGCAATGGCCCGGCTGGCTCCGATTTGTCGAACCAGGTTCATACGGTTGGACCTAAGTCCACTCGCTGAGGGCCAACGGCTCTCTTAACGTTTTACCGGATTGAACACGCGAGCCTGACGAGTCCGCAATGAGCCTAGCGTCCAGCCCAAGGGTTCAAATTGATCACGTGCGCCATGGACGCGAACGGCCTGCTGCAGGCCAGGTGATATTCGCCGGTCAGCCCCTTGGTTCCGCTTGGATCGTTTCGGAATTCCACGCGCGTCGTGCGGTCGCTTTTCAGGATCGGCTTTTTGCAGGCTCGGCACGAGGGGCCGCTGTTTTCACCGCCATTGGAAGACCGCTCATCGAAAAACACGCTGCTCTCCAGGTTCCATACCGACCTTTCTCATTATTAGCACAGCCAGTCCGACCCAACGCGCGGCGCGGGCCGCCGATTGTGGATAACGCTGCGTTACGCCCGTCGTTCCGGTCACCGCAAATCCACGGATTACGAAATCAGAAATTACGTCAAGGCCTTACACGCAAGGAGCAAAGTCATGGCCACTGGATCTAAGACCGCGAAGCCCAACATCCTCGTCATCTGGGGCGACGACATCGGCCAATCGAATCTGAGTTGCTACACGCATGGGCTGATGGGCTACCGCACACCCAACATCGACCGGATTGCCAAGGAAGGCATGCTGTTCACCGATTCCTATGGCGAGCAATCCTGCACCGCGGGCCGCTCATCGTTCATTACCGGGCAGAGCTGCTATCGCACCGGCCTGTCGAAGGTCGGCATTCCGGCCGCGCCGCAGGGCATGATGGAAACGATCGTGACGATTCCGGCGCTGCTCAAGAGCCAGGGCTACGCTACCGGCCAATTCGGCAAAAACCATCTCGGCGATCTCAACAGGCATCTGCCGACCAATCACGGCTTTGATGAGTTCTTCGGCAATCTCTATCACCTCAATGCCGAGGAAGAGCCGGAGATGGACAATTACCCGTCCGAAAAGGACTTCCCGAACTTCAAGAAAAACTTTGGGCCGCGCGGCGTGATCCATAGCTGGGCGACCGACAAGGACGACGCGACGGAAATGCCGCGCTGGGGCCGGGTCGGCAAGCAAAAGATCGAGGACACCGGACCGCTCACCAAGAAACGCATGGAGACTTGCGACGACGAGTTCGTGGCCGCGGCAAAGGATTTCATCAAGCGCCAGACGGAAGCCGACAAGCCGTTCTTCGTCTGGCTGAACACGACGCACATGCATCTGTTCACGCATCCGAAGCCGGAACACAAAGGGCAGGCTGGCCGGTGGCAATCGGACTATCACGACACCATGATCGACCACGACAAGAACGTCGGCCAAATGCTCGACTACCTCGACGAACTCGGCATCACCGAGGATACCTTTGTGATGTATTCGACCGACAACGGGCCGCACATGAATTCCTGGCCTGATGCCGGCATGACGCCGTTCCGTAACGAGAAAAACTCTAACTGGGAGGGCGCTTTCCGTGTGCCGATGCTGGTGCGTTGGCCGGGTCATATCAAGCCCGGCTCGATCGCCAACGGCATCGTGCAACACCACGATTGGCTGCCGACTTTTCTCGCCATGGCCGGTGCGCCGGACATCGTCGATAAACTCAAGAAGGGCTATCAGACCATCGGCCGCACTTACAAGAACCACATCGATGGGTACAACCTGCTCGACTATCTGACCGGCAAAACCAAGGATAGTCCGCGCCAACTCTACTTCTACTTCAGCGACGACGGTGATGTGCTGGCAATCCGGTTCGACAACTGGAAGATCGTTTTCATGGAACAGCGCGCTCAAGGCACGCTGCGGATCTGGGCAGAACCTTTCACGCATCTGCGCGTGCCAAAGGTCTTTAATCTGAGGATGGACCCCTACGAGCGAGCCGACATCACGTCAAATACCTATTACGATTGGTGTTTGCACAACCTCTTCTTCATCTTCGCGTGTCAGGGCGTCGCGGCGAAGTTTGTGGAGACGTTCAAGGAGTTTCCGCCGGCGCAGCACCCGGGCACCTTCACCATCGACGCTGCGATGGCGAAGATGTCGGAAGCCGGCAGTGGCGCGAACCACTAAGCCATCGTGCGGGCGGCGAGGCATTCGCCGCCGGGCCCTGTTTGATCGGGGTACCCTCGAGGCGTCGTGATGAGGGAATGGCTTGTCATCATCACGGAAAACGCCATCGTCATCATCGACGCGTTGGCGCTTGTGATCGTGGTTGTCGGCACCATCGAGGCGTTCTTCGGTGGTCTGCGCGCGATGTTCGGCTCGACCGGTGGTCACGAGCGGCGTGACGTCTGGCTGCGTCACGCACGCTGGCTGGTTGCCGGGCTCACGTTCCAGTTGGCGGCCGACATCATCGAGACCTCCATCTCCACGAGTTGGGATGCGGTCGCGCGCATCGCCGCGGTCGCTGTGATCCGCACGTTCCTCAACTATTTCCTTGATCGCGACCTGGCGGAGATACGTGCGCGGCAAGGTGTTCCCGCGGCGGATAAACCAGCGTAGCAGGGGGAGCCGGTCGCATGAACGTGGCGTTGATCGTCGGCATTTGTGCTTTTGCCTGCAGCTTTGGCGGCGCGCTGTTCGGCATGTTGATTGCAAGCCGTTTGCCGAAGGCCCATTTGAGCGAGGCTTCCAAGGACGTCATCAAGGTGACGACGGCGGTCGTTGCGACGCTGGCGGCTCTGGTCGTCGGGCTGTTGATTACCGCGGCGAAAGGCTCGTTTGACACGAAGGATGCCGGGCTCAAGCGGGTTGCCGCCCACGTCATTTTGCTCGATCACACGATGGCTGAGTATGGGCCGGAGACTCGCGGTGCACGCGACGCTCTTCGGAACGTCATCACGCAGGCGATTGCAGCCATCTGGAATAACGGGGGACCCGGGGCTGCCAATCCCGACGCGATAACGAAGGGTGCCGGCATGGCGCCGATCCAGCAGTCGCTGCTTCAACTCGTTCCGCAGAATGACGCCCAGCGCTGGCTCAAATCGTCAGCGCTTCAGATTGGTGGCGAGATCGAACAGGCGCGCTGGCTCGCTGTCGAACAAAAGGGCGGCAATATCCAGTGGCCATTTCTGGCAATTTTGGTGTTCTGGTTTGCCGTCGTCTTCCTGAGTTTCGGAATGTTTGCTCCCTACAATGCCAGCGTACTGATTGTCTTTGCCATCTGTGCGCTGTCGATCGCGGCGGCGCTTTATTTGATCGTTCAAATGGACCGGCCCTATAGCGGTTTCATGGAGATCTCCAGCGCGCCGCTGCGCGTAGCTCTGGAGCAAATCGGGAAATAGAGCGCGCTCTTTCGCCCGCGCGCCTGACCCAGCGGCATTGGGATATGGCCGCAGGTTTCACTTGCGTTTGTTCCATTGCGCCCAGTCTGGCTCATTAGACCTCGGTCCAACTCGATGACGGCCGTCGGTGCGCATAGCGTAAGCAAGAAAGGTTATGCGTAGAGGAGTGTGCACCATGAACAAAACAATTCTCGCGGCAGGTTTTGTCAGCTTGCTGGCGATGACCATTGGAACCGGTCCCAACGCCGTTGCTAACCCGCTCGGGGTGACGCGATCTGCTGCACAACAGCAGGGAGATTTGATTCAACAGGTCAGGCGGGGTGGCGGCGGCGCTCGCGTGGGCGGAGGAGCCCGGGCGGGGCGAGGAGCGCATGTGGGCCGTAGCGCCGGCGTCAGCCGCAGTGCGGGTGTGAGTAGAAGCCGCAGCGTGAGCCGTACGTCGGCCCGTGGCGTTACTCGCACTGGCGCCCGTACACGTGTGGCGAATGTGAATCGCACAACGGTGAATCGGAATGTCAACCGCACCACTGTGAACCGGAACGTGAATCGCGCGGTTGCAGGAGGTCCCGGCTGGCGCGGCGGCACGTGGACTCGGCCTGGCAATTTCTGGTGGCGACCAGGTGGCGCAGTAGCCGCGGGTGCGGCAATCGGATTCGTCACGGCCGCAACTGCGGTGGCGTGGGCAGGCGCAGCGCCCGCTCCGGGCTACTGCTGGTACTATACCGACGCGAGCCGAACGCAAGGCTTCTGGGATGCTTGCCCGTAGGCAGGTGCGACCCGCGCTGTCTCACGACTAAGAAAGACTAAAGACATCTATGCTTCTCGCGTGCACGCGCCGCAGTTTGCTGATCGCGCTCGTTGGCGTGGGTATCTGCCTTTCGGTTAGTGCTTCAGCGCAAACCGATCCGTTGCCGTCCTGGAATGACGGCGCAGTAAAAAAGTCAATCACCGATTTCGTCGCGCGAGTGACGAAGCCCGGCGGACCTGATTTCGTGCCGGTGCCCGAGAGAATTGCAACATTCGACAATGACGGTACGCTTTGGTGCGAGCAACCAATCTATTTCCAGCTTGCGTTCGCGCTCGACCGCGTCAAGGCGTTGGCACCACGACATCCCGAGTGGAAGACGAAGCAGCCGTTTAAGGCCTTGCTGGACGGAGATATGAAATTCCTTGCGGCATCTGGTGAAAAGGGCCCGCTTGAGATCGTGGCCGCGACGCACGCCGGCATGACCACCGAGGTGTTCTCCAAAATCGTGCTCGACTGGATCGAATCTGCACGGCATCCGCGCTTCGGCCGGCCATACACCGAACTGACGTATCAGCCGATGCGCGAGCTGCTCGATTACCTGCGCGCCAACAATTTCAAGACTTTCATTGTCTCCGGCGGCGGTGTCGAATTCATGCGGCCTTGGACAGAAAAAATTTACGGCATTCCGCCCGAGCAAGTGGTCGGCTCCTCCGGTGTTGTGAAATTTGAACTCGATGCGAGTGGAAGGCCATCACTGATGAAGCTCGCGAAAATCGAGTTCGTCGACGATGGCCCCGGAAAGCCGGTCGGCATCAATCGTTTTATCGGGCGCCGGCCGATCTTTGCGTTCGGAAATTCGGACGGCGACCAGCAGATGCTGGAATGGACTGCGGCCGGAACAGGCGCCCGTTTCATGGGTCTCGTCCACCACACCGACGCCGAGCGGGAATACGCCTATGACCGGCAATCGCCCATCGGCAAGCTCGACAAGGCGCTCGACGAGGCTGACGCCAAGGGTTGGACAGTCGTCGATATGAAGCGTGACTGGAAAAGGATATTCGCGGATTGAACAGTAATCCGATTGTCGGCTTCGTTGCTCAAATATTGCGCGTTGTTGGACCACAGTCCAATCGAGCGCGGCCTTGGCCTTTCCTACCCTGTCTTAGGACGATTTCCAGGCATTCATTGCGCCTGATCGCGATCGCGAACGTCGATCCATTTCGCATTCGTCATGCTTGAAGCGGCAGCGAAAAACAGGAGGACAGCAAGATGACTCATCCTAAGACTGGGTTTGGTGCAATAGCTGCCCTGACGGGTCTCGCACTTATTTTTGGCCTCAACCCATCCGCGCTCGCGCAAACCTCCTCGTCAGCTACGGCGGAAACGCAGTCCATCGTGGAGGAGGCTTATATCTTTCTCTATCCCCTGATCACGATGGACGTTACACGACAGCAACTCATCAACGCAGATCCCAAGCAAAGCCCGATTGCAGGGCCGCCAAATGCGTTCACCCATGTCCGCACCTTTCCGCCCGCAGACCTCAAGGTGGTGGTTCGTCCGAATTTCGATACGCTCTATTCCAGCGCCTGGCTTGATCTGACCGGTGGGCCTGTCGTCGTCTCAACGGCCGATACGGGTGGCCGCTACTTCATGTTGCCAATGCTCGATATGTGGACCGACGTATTCGCCGTGCCGGGCAAGCGCACCAATGGCACAGGCGCAGCGAATTTTGCTGTGGTCCCACCTGGTTGGTCCGGAACTTTGCCACACGATGTGGCCCGCATCGACGCGCCGACGCGTTATGTTTGGATCATAGGCCGCACCCAAACCAACGGTGTGAAGGATTATGACGCCGTCCATAAGATTCAAGACGGTTACAAAATCACGCTGCTTGCGGATTGGGGGAAAACGCCCCAGAAGGTTGAGCAAAAGATCGACCCTGGCGTCGACACCAAGACGCCGCCGTTGAGTCTCGTCAATAGCATGCCGCCGGAAGAGTACTTCAGGCGCGGAGCGGAATTGATGAAGATCAATCCGCCACACGCTACCGATTGGTCAGCAATCGCGCGATTTGAACGTATCGGCCTGGAGCCGGGAAAGAGTTTCGACACGACGAAAGTCGGCGGTGACGTTCTTGCGCGCGGAGCCGCCGACGGTCTCAAGCTCATGCACGAGAAAACGCCGACTATCGCTCGCGTGTACAATGGTTGGCAGATGAACACCGATACGATGGGTGTCTATGGCAACTTCTATCTCAAGCGCGCCATCGTTGCGATGGTTGGTCTTGGTGCCAATCAGACGGATGACGCAATCTACCCGCTTAATATCGCTGACGCCGACGGCCAGGCGGTCAGGGCTGAAAACAAGTACGTCTTGCATTTCAACAAGGGCGAACTGCCCCCGGTCGATGCCTTTTGGTCGCTGACAATGTACGACGCTGAAGGTTTCCAGGTTGCCAATCCGATAAATCGCTTCGCCATCGGCGACCGCGACGCATTGAAGTTCGGCGCAGATGGCTCGCTCGATCTCTACATCCAGAATGAAAATCCGGGCCGCGGGAAGGAATCGAACTGGCTGCCCGCTCCGAAGAGCGGGTTGCTCGGCCTGACCATGCGACTCTACGCGCCGAAGCCACAGGTTGCCGATGGCCGCTGGATTCCGCCCGCAGTCAAGAAGGTCCCCTCGGAATCGGTTGGCCAAGGAAGGAGTCGCTGAACGATGCGCCTCGTGATTGCGGGGCTCATTCGCCAGGATTCTTCATTCGCCGCCATTATGGGAATTCGCTCCCATATACCAAACGCGCTGAATTGTCGATTGCCCCAAGGTCCAACTTTCGGCAGGTGTTGTATTTCCCTGACCATATGGACAGCAGCCGGTTGCCGGACAGGAGGGGGCGATGATCGCATTACGCCGCGTCAACGCGCGGGCCATGTCTTTAATTGCAGCCATGTTATTGGCGTTGGCGCCACGAGTGGCTTCAGCCGATGAAAATGGCGTCAGCTTCTGGCTCCCCGGCCTGTTTGGCAGTCTTGCTGCCGCGCCGGGCGTGCCGGGCTGGGCGTTCACGATGCTCTATTATCACACGAGCGTCAGCGCTGGCGCGGGTGCCGCTTTCCCGCGCGGCGGACGCGTCGATCTCGGCATCGATGGTCGCGGTGACATAACGGTTTTTGGACCGACATATATCTTTGCAACACCGGTATTGGGCGCGCAGGCTTCGATGAGCATGCTGGCCATTGCTGGCCGAAACCAGGCATCCGCTTCAGCCACGCTTACCGGCCCGTTGGGTAATACGATTTCCGGTAGCCGCACCGACACGCTGGCAGCGTTCGGCGATCTCGTTCCGCAGTTCGCGCTGAAATGGAATCAAGGCGTGAACAATTACATGGCCTATGTGACCGGCGATATTCCGGTTGGAAACTACGATCCGAACCGTTTGGCCAATCTCGGGATCGGGCATGGAGCCTTCGACGGGGGTTTTGGCTACACGTATCTTAATCCGCAGACGGGCCATGAATTTTCCATCACGACGGGCCTGACCTACAATTTCGAAAACCCCGATACCAACTACCAGAACGGCATCGACTGGCATGTCGACTGGGGCCTCTCGCAATTTCTCACCAAGCAATTTCTCATCGGTCTGGTCGGCTACTACTATCAGCAGATCACGGATGACAGCGGTTCTGGCGCGGTACTCGGCGGGTTCAGATCGCGCGTCGCGGGCATCGGGCCGCAGATCGGTTACATCTTCCCAATGGACGAGATGCAGGGCTATCTGAACCTGAAGGCATACAAGGAATTCGCAGCCGAGAACCGGCCGGAGGGTTGGAACGTGTGGCTGACATTCGCGATCACAACAGCGCCCCCGACGTCTGCTTCTCCGTCCCGCCTCATCACCAAGGCGCGATAGGCGCGGCCGTCTTTATTGGACCACGGTCCAATCGACACCGGCAGCCATCATTCTAGCCTCGTCCACGATTCGGCAGCAGCCATCGTGCCAGTGCGTGATCAGGAGGACGAAGCGATGCGAATGACAAATCTTTTTTTAGCGACATCCGCCGCTATTCGGTGCAGCACCGTTGCTTTGCTGCTTGCCGGTGGCATCTCGGCTGCGTCCGCACAAAATCTCGATGACGGGTCGGCCAAAATCCTCAAGGCAATGTCGGATTATATTGCCGCGCAAAAGTCCATTTCGCTCACGTTCGATTCCAGTATCGAAGTCGTCACCGACAAGCTTCAGAAGATCCAATTCGACAGTACCGGCCATGTGCTGCTGAGCCGGCCGGACAAGCTCCGGGCCACACGCACAGGCGGTTATGCCGATGTCGAATTGGTTTCGGATGGCAAGACGGTGACACTTTTCGGCAAGAACGCGGACACATTTGCTCAAACCGAGGCGCCACGTTCGCTCGATGAACTTGTCAACCGGTTACGCGACAATTTGGGAGTCTCGATACCTGGCGCCGATTTGCTGTCGATGCACGCGTTCGACGAACTGACGGCGGATACTGTCGAAGGCAAGCATATCGGTCGCGGCGTCGTCGAGGGCGTAGAGTGTGAGCACCTTGCGTTCCGCGGCTCGGAGGCGGACTGGCAAATCTGGATCGCTACGGGACCCGATCCCATTCCGCGCAAATACGTCATCACCAGCAAAGACGTGGCTGGATCTCCACAATACACACTCGTGATCCGCGACTGGAAGGCAAACGTGCAGCCCGCCGCGGACGCATTCGTGTTCAAGGATCCGGACGCGAAAAAGAAAGTTGCAATGGACGCGCTCAAAAACCTCGACGAAGTGCCCGCTGGCATGCCCGCCGAGGTGAGGAATGGACCGGCGCGAACGACAGGAGAGGGAAAATGAAACGTGCAGCAATGCGAACTCTCGTTGTCTCATTGACTACAGCGGCCGGCGCGATCGGGCTGTTCGGAAACGACAGCACCTCGCAAATAAGCGCGGGCCACTGGGTTGCAACAGCGGATGCGATTATCGGGCGTCCGCTTACACCCCTGAGCTATGCCGGTGTCGCGCGCCGCACAACACGTCGCGCGGTAGTGGCGGGTGCTGCAGTGGGCGCGGCCGCGGTGGCAGCGCCCCGGGTCTATGCACCCGGTTGCGTACAGGCCGTGAATGCCTACGGGCAGATCTATTATCGTTGTCGGTAGGGGATTGCCTCGGTTGGCAGGCAGCCCCGAAGTGGTACCCGTACCTGACGCTCGTCTCGCTCTTTGGTTCTCGCGATGGCGTATCGCAGCGTTCGGTTTCAGTCGGCTTCTCGGACGCAAGCCGTAGCCTTTTCAACGACATCATTGCGATAACCGGCAGATTCTGCCCTTGTCAGTCTACTGATGATGGGCACGCGCGCTTCCGCTTGGCTGCTCACGGAGCGGATCGTCATCGTGCCAACTCCGCTGTTCCCGCTGACGGCAGCACGAGCAAATCCGTCCCTTGACCTGGCCCGCAATAGTATACGAGAATATTTGTATACAATTGTGGCGAGGTAGCCGGAGGGTCGATTGCTTCGTCTCTGCCGGTAGGTGCCGGCGATCTTTGGAATGTAACTCAATAAGTGAAATAGGGGGAGGCGAGGTTATGACAGTCCAAACAAGTGTTGCGCCAGTTGCGCTAACATCGGATGAACAAGCAAGTAAAGCCGCAACGAGCGCGTTCTTCGGGTTCTTCGTCGACATGTTCGACGTGTTTCTGCCGATTATCGTGCTCGCGCCGGCTTATATATATTTCCAGCCGCCAACCATTTCTCCGTCGGTCGCGACGTTCGCGGCTTCGCTGGTCGTGGCGGCGACACTTCTCGGCCGCCCTCTCGGTTCGGTGATTTTCGGATATCTATCCGATCAGATTGGCCGCAAGCCGATCACACTCATTTCGGTGGCCGGTTTCGGAATCTGCACCATTCTGATGGGCCTGCTGCCGGGCTACAGCACGTGGGGACCGATCAGTCTCTATTCGCTCATTCTGTTGCGGTTTATCGGTGGTATTTTTCTTGGCGGCGAATACACCGCCGCCAATGTCCTCGCGATGGAGGCGGCTCCGAAAAAGAAGCGCGGCCTTTACTCCGGCTATATTCAATCCGGCTATCCGGTCGCGTATGTTTTGATTGCCGTGCTCACGTTCACGATGCTTCAGATATTTCCGCCAGTTGGAGGTCTGGATTCGCCTTACGTGGCCTACGGGTGGCGCATTCCGTTCTTCATCGGTGGCATTCTGGCGCTCGCCTTTATCCTTCCGTTCCGCTCGTCGGTTCAGGAATCGGCGCTGTGGCAGAAAGTCGAAAAGCGCACAAATCCTTTTGCGGTAATTTTCTCCGGCACAAATCTGACGCGCTTCATTCAGGTATTCCTGGTCTTGTCCGGCTTCTGGTTCACGACAATCGCCGCCGCGGCTGGAATCCTTCCGGGAACGTTGATCCGGGTCGTTCACCTCACGCCAAAGGAAATGACGGTCGTGATGATGATCGCGTCGGTCGTCCTGATTGGCGGCTACGTGGGAGTGGGCGTGCTGAGTCAAAAAATTGGCCGTCGCGCCATGATCATCATCATGGCAATTCTTTCCGGAACGGTCGGTCTGTACAGCTACTACCTTCTGCTGCATGCGCCGAAAAGCTTCGGAACCGTGGTTTTGTTGGCTACGATTGTCGTCGTCACCTTGACGTCGGTTTGGGGACTGACCACGTGTTACTTGAACGAGCGATTTCCGACCCGGGTGCGCTCAAGCGGGTTCGGCATGGCCTTCACGATTCCAGTCATCATCCCGTCTTTCTACGGATTCTATCAGGGGATGCTGGCCCACGTGATGCCGGCGCAATTCACCGTGCTTGTGCTGGTGGCAATCGGCTCGCTTCTTATGCTCATCGGTGCGCTCATGGGACCCGAGACCAAGGATGTCGACTTCGAGCGGATCGGTTCTTCCGGTCAGTGATGTGGCAGCTCGCGGGGGTGTCAAGAACGCGCGCCCGCGAGCGACTTCCTCGCTGGCGGGCGCGCCGCCGCCGAGGCGTTTGCGTTCGACTTCTTGCTCACAGAATTTGGCGCCGTTGACGCGCCGTCGTGTCTCTCGTATAAATGTATACAAAATTGGAGTGACCCGTGCCGTTGCCCCATCCTTATCAAAGCGCAGAAGAACTGGCGTACGACCATCTTCGCGCGGCCATCCTGGGCGGCCAGTTCCCGCCCGATTCAACTATCAACCAGGAAGAGATCGCGCAGACTTTGAAGGTCAGCCGCATTCCGGTTCGCGATGCGTTGCGACGGCTGCACTCGGTAGGCCTGGTAAAAATCCTGCCAAACAGGCGTACCGTCGTGCCGAGCTTCACGCCGCACGAAATATACGAAATCTTCGAAATGCGCGCCGTGCTTGAGGGATTGGCTGCCCGCTATGCCGTTTCCAATTTAACCGACAGCGATTTCCACGATCTGGCGGCCATGGCGAGCGTCATGCGCAATGTCGACGATCTCGACGTCTATCTGGAACGGCACGAGGCCTTTCACGACCTGATTGCATCGCGCTCGAAGTTGTCCCGGCTACGTCGCGAGGTTGCGCGATTGCGCGAGATTGTCGCGCCTTACATCCGGATAAACGGCGCGGCGCACCAGAGCGCCGAGCTTGATCAGGACCGGCACGATTCTCTTCTCAATGTGATCAAAAGCCGAAATCCCGCTGCGGCCGACAAGGCACTCGCAAGCCACGTCCGTCACGCCGGAAAGCAACTCGTCACCGCCGTCGAAAATCTTACAACCGCGGCCGGGAGCGACTCGAGAGAACGGCGGCCGGCCTAGGCTGACGATCTTCTCGAGCAAAGAAGAATGATCTAACCCCACGCAGAAAAACGCTGGAGAACTGCCATGTTGGACAAGACGCAAACGAAGCTCGACAAAGTGCGCTTGGTAAAGCCGAACGAAGCCAAGGGTGAAATTGCCGAAATTTTCGAGGATATCCGCCGTGTCAAAGGACCGAATTATCTCACGCCGACCTGGGGATTCTTTGCGCTCGATGTGGACTTGCTCCGGCACTGGTGGGGCCTGACCAAGCGCCTGCAGATGGCGGAAGGCGCGCTGCCCAAGCCGCTGTTGAACAGCATTTCGCTCGTGTGCGCGGCGGAAGTTGATTGCCCTCGCTGCATCAACAACCACCAGACGCACCTCATCGAGCATTTCGGCATGAAAGAGGAAGACGTCGCGGAAATCCTCGACTTCGAGAATTCGACCAAGGTGGATGCGAAGACGAAAGCCGTGCTGCGCTTCGCGCGCAAGGTGGCCTTCGCAGAGGGAACGACCGACGAAGACTTTCAGGAACTCCGGCGCAACGGCATCAGCGACGTCGGAGTCGTCGAGATTGTGTCCATGGCGATGATGGAATCCGGCATGGCGCGTCACGCCGTTGGCGTCGCGCCGTTCGAGGACGGCGACCAGTGGCCGAAGGACAATTTGCCGAGCAAGTTTTACGGCGAGAACGTGAACCGCTGAGACTTGCCATTCAAGGACGAGAAATGGCGCGCGAAATGATCAAAGGGGCAGTCACGGTACTCGGCGGATTTGTGTCCGCCGACGCCGTGCTGCCCGCGCGCTTTTCGTTCGTGAAGCCCGAAGAAATGGCCGAGCACGTTCTTGAGGAAATTTCGCCGGAAATAAACGCGGCGGTTCGTGCGCGGCCGATCATCGTCGCTGGCGAGGCCTTCGGTTACGGCACCGGCCGCGAATCGCCGGCTCGCGCGCTGCGGGCTGCGGGCGTTCGGGCAATCATAGGCGGTCCGTTTGCCCGAATGTTCTTCCGCAATGCCATCAATAACGGCGTCCTCGTGCTCGATTGCGCCGCCATCGTCACGTCGGGAATCGCGGATGGTGATGAGGTCGAGATCGATGCGGCGAGCGGTTTGATCCGCTGGAAGGACCGTGAATTCGAAACCAGGGCCGTTCCTGAGATCATCCAGAACATTATTTCTGCGGGGAGCCTCATTGATTACGGCCGAACCGTGATTCATGGCGCCGACGCCAAGAGGCCGGCATGATCCGCGCCCAGACCACCGTCGAGAAAATACTGGCGCGCGCAAGCGGCAATGCAGCCGTGACGCCGGGCCAGATCGTCGAAGTGACGCCCGATTTTTCCTACTCCCACGATTACGCGGTCTTTGCGATTGACGCCTTCGAGCAGATGGGTGCCACAAAGGTCGTTTCGCCGGATCGGATTGCCGTTGGCATCGATCACGGCTTTCCGGTCAACAACGCGCGCGATGCCAACAACCATGCCCGCATCCGCGCATTTGCCCGCAAGCACAAGTTTGCTGAATTTTTCGAAGGCGGCACCGGCATCGCGCATCAGGTGATGCTGGAAAAGGGCCTTGTGACCCCCGGCGCTCTGGTGCTGGCGAGCGATTCTCATACGCCATCGGGCGGAGCTGTCGGCGCATTGGCGATCGGGACGGGCGAAAGCGAACTGGGCTTCCTGTGGGCCACTGGAAAAATCTGGCTCAAGGTGCCGGAAACGATCCGGATCGTCCTGAGCGGGTCGCTTTCACCGGGTGTCGTGGCAAAAGATGTCATGCTTTCAATCGTGAAACGCATGGGCGTGCTCGGAGCCGGCTACAAGATGATCGAGTATCAGGGGCCTGCCGCGGGCTCCTTCTCGGTCTCCGAACGTTTCACGTTCTGCAACATGAGCGCTGAGGTTGGCGCCAAGAGCAGCATCTTTCCTTGCGACGACGTAAGCGAATCTTTCACCCGCCCCCGCGCGCGCTTCGCCTATCAGGGCGTCCGCTCGGATCCCGGTGCGACCTACGAGCAGGAAATTTCACTCGATCTCGCCCAAATCGAGCCGATGGTCGTGTTGCCCGGCCGTGAAGATCGCGGCGTTTCGGTGCTTGAGGCGGAAGGAAAAGCGATCAACCAGGTCTTTATCGGCTCATGCACCAACGCCCGTGCGGATGACCTTGCGATTGCCGCGCGTATCCTGCGCAATCGCAAGGTGCACCCCAGCGTCCGTCTTCTCGTCGTTCCGGCCTCGCGACAGGTGGAGATCGACGTGGCGCGTAATGGCGACCTCGCCATTTTGCTGGAAGCCGGCGCAACCTTGATGCCGAGCGGATGTGCCGTTTGCGCCGGTGCGCACCAGGGCGTGCTCGGCGATGGTGAAGTTTGCCTCTCGACCAGCAATCGCAACATGCCCGGACGTATGGGCAACAAGAAAGCGGAAATCATGCTCTGCAGCCCTGCGACAGCGGCGGCGAGCGCAGTGACGGGCGTCGTGACCGACGCGCGCAAACTGGCTTCGTAACCCAATCCATGTCCATTCAGCGTCTCTCCGTCGGCATCGGCCACAGCGACAGAATGCAGCCCCTGCTGGAACGGCAGGTCGTCAGCGAGCAGGTCGAACTCGATTTCGATCTTTCCGCGGTCGATAATATTTTCTGGCGCGCGCTGCACTCGAGCGATTTCGATATCACCGAAATGTCGCTCGCCGCTTACGGCATCCTGCTCTCGCGCGGCCAAAAATCTTTCGTCGGCATCCCCGTCTTCACGTCGCGGATGTTTCGTCACAACTCGGTATATGTTTCGGACGCCGCTGACATCGCGACGCCCGCGCAACTCGCAGGCAGGCGCATTGGGGTTCCCGAATATCAGATGACCGCAGCGGTATGGATGCGCGGCATTCTTCAGGAGTATTACGGCGTCAAGGTGAAAGACGTGAGTTGGGTGAAGGGCGGCGTCAATACGCCCGGGCGCAAGGAGAGAATCGCACTTGAACTGCCGTCGCACTACGACGTCACGGAAATTCCGGCTGATCACACGCTCGACAGCTATCTGCGCGAAGGCCGTATCGACGCCTTGATCACCGCGAAGATGCCGCACAGCTTCCAGAAAAAAGACCCGGCCGTGCGCCGGCTCTTTCCGGATACACGGGCGGCGGAGGAGGAATACTTCCGCAGGTCGTCCATTTTCCCGATCATGCACGTGCTGGTGATGCGCCGGCATGTTTACGAACGCGATCCTGAATTAGTGCGTGCCGTGTACGACGTATTTGCGAAGGCCAAGTCCTATTCGGAACAGCGCCTGTACGATCCCGACGCGCTCAGTTGCATGGTCCCTTGGCTCATTCCCGAGATGGAGCGCACCTACGAAATTCTCGGCCAGGATTATTGGCCTTATGGATTGAGGAAGAACCGGAAAGGTCTTTCTGTTTTCCTCGGGTATCTTTCAGATCAGGAATTGTTGCGCAGTCCGCTCGGCGCCGAGGATCTGTTTGCGGAAGAACTTCTTGATACCTAATTCCACTCGCAAAATAAAAAGGAGATTCAGCCGATGACCGATCTCGTTCAATATATCAATCCGCCCGGAACGGCGCCGGCGCAAGGCAATTACAGCCACGCAACCCGCGTAAAAAGCGGCGATCTTTACTATATCTCCGGCCAGCTTTCGGTCGACGGCGACGGCAATGTCGTCGGCAAGGGAGACTTTGAGGCACAGTTCAAGCAGGTGTTCTCCAATATGAAAGATGTGCTCAAGGGGCTGGGGATCGGCTTCGATCACATCGTAAAATTCAATACTTATTTCGTTCATTCGCAGGACATCGATGCGTTCATGCGGTTGCGCAGGGAGCATTTCAAGACGTTCTTCCGCACTGAAAAATATCCACCGAACACGATCGCCGTGATCGACCGGCTCGTAAAGGAAGACTTTCTTTTCGAAGTGGAAGCGGTCGCGCGCGCGGCTGACTGACTGCGGTCGAAACAGAACAAGCGGCAAAGGTAAGCAATGAAGTTCGTGACATTTACAGGCAAGAGCACCACCAGCAAGGACGCGCATCGGCTCGGCGTGCTGGCGGAAGATTCTTCGATCATCGACGTTGCGGCAAACCCGCGCCTGCCGCAGACCATGGCGGCGCTGTTCGGCCGTCTTGAAGATGTGGCTGCGATCGAACGCAGCCTTTCATCGCTTCCACGGCTGCCGGCTGACGGCCAGCGCCTGTGCGCGCCGGTGCCTCACCCAGCGAAAAATGTAATCTGTGTCGGTAAAAATTATCGCGCCCACGCAGCGGAATTCCAGTCCAGCGGGTTCGACGGCAGTTCGGGTGGCGAGACTATCCCGGAGTACCCGGCCGTTTTCACCAAGCCTTCGACCGCGATCATCGGTGATGGCGAGCCGATCCCGGCCAGCTCGGACGACACCAAATCGGTAGATTATGAAGGCGAACTTGTCGTTGTGATCGGGAGGGGTGGTCGTGCCATCCAGCGCGAGCGAGCCCTGGAGCACGTGTTCGGCTACACCCTGGCCAACGACGTCACGTCGCGGATCACGCAGGCCCAGCACAAGCAGTGGTTCCTCGGAAAAAGTCTCGACGGGTTTTGCCCAATGGGGCCTGCCATCGTTACGGCCGACGAAGTGGCGGACCCGACCAGATTGCGGCTGCAAACCAGGGTCAATGGCGAGATCAGGCAGGATGCAAGCGTTGCCGATCTGATATTCGACATCCCGCACCTGATCGCGACCATCTCCAAAATCATGACGCTGAACGCCGGCGATTTGATCGCCACTGGAACACCGGTAGGCGTCGGTATCGGATTCAAGCCGCCACGTTATCTGCAGCCGGGGGACCGGGTGGACATCACGGTTCGCGAGATCGGTACGCTAAGCAATCCGGTGGTTTGAGATTTTTGCGGCGCGAAGCCACGCCGCACTTGTAACAGGAGAAAAAGTCTCATGGCGCAAATTGCAAACGATGCGAATTTCGACCAGATCGTCGGCCAAGACGAAACGCCGGTCC
>JBARCH010000126.1:0-2972 GCA_049793875.1 Pseudolabrys sp.
TGCTGGTGACCGATCAGCCCGAGCGCGAGACCTCACACGACCCGCAATCGAAATTCTGGAACTGGGCCGACAAGATGGGAGTCGATGTCGGCCGCTTCCCCGAGCGCGAAAAAATGCCTGCGCCCGACCGCAGCCACCCGGCGATGGCGGTCAATCTCGACGCCTGCATCCAGTGCAATCTTTGCGTCCGCGCCTGCCGCGAAGTGCAGGTGAACGACGTCATCGGCATGGCCGGCCGCGGTCACTTCGAAAAGATCGTGTTCGACTTCGACGACCCGATGGGTCAGTCGACTTGCGTCGCCTGCGGCGAGTGTGTGCAGGCATGCCCGACCGGCGCGCTGATGCCGTCGACGGTTGTCAACGAACAGAACGTGCGCACCGAATATCCGGACCGCGAAGTACACAGCGTTTGCCCGTATTGCGGCGTCGGCTGCCAACTCACCTATCACATCAAGAATGACAAGCTGCTCTACGTCAGCGGGCGCAACGGACCGTCGAACGAGCAGCGCCTGTGTGTGAAAGGGCGGTTCGGTTTCGATTACGTCAGCAATCCGCAGCGCCTGCTGCATCCGATGATCCGCAAGGATGGCGTGCCGAAAGTGCCGCACGAGCAGATCGACCCGATGAATCCATGGACGCATTTCCGCAAGGCAACCTGGGAAGAGGCGCTTGACCGCGCGGCCTCAGGCTTGAAGAAAATCCGCGACCGCGACGGCTCGCAGGCGCTCGCCGGTTTCGGCTCGGCGAAATGCTCGAACGAGGAAGCCTATCTTTTCCAGAAACTGGTGCGCGCCGGCTTCGGTACCAATAACGTCGACCATTGTACGCGGCTTTGCCACGCGTCGTCTGTCGCGGCGCTGCTCGAAGGCGTCGGCTCCGGCGCGGTGTCAGCCTCGTTCAACGAGTGCAAGAATTCCGAAGTCATCATCGTCATCGGCGCCAATCCGACCGAGAACCATCCGGTCGCGGCTACCTTCTTCAAGCAGGTGGCCAAGCGTGGCGCCAAGCTGGTCATCATGGACCCGCGCGGCACGGCGCTCAAACGCCACGCCTGGAAGATGATGCAATTCAAGAACGGCGCCGACGTGGCGATGCTCAACGCCATGCTCAACGTCATCGTCACCGAAAAACTCTACGACCAGCAATACATCCAGACCTACGTTGAGGGCTTCGCGCCGTTCGCCGAGAGCATCAAGGAGTTCACGCCGGAGGAAATGGAGCCGATCTGCGGCATCTCGGCGGATACGTTGCGCGAAGTCGCGCGTACGTACGCGCGTGCCAAAAGCGCGATCATTTTCTGGGGCATGGGCGTGTCGCAGCACACGCACGGTACTGACAATGCGCGCTGCCTCATTGCGCTCGCGCTCATTACCGGCCAGATCGGACGTCCCGGCACCGGATTGCATCCGCTGCGCGGCCAGAACAACGTACAGGGCGCTTCCGACGCCGGTCTCGTCCCGATGTTCTTCCCTGATTACAAGTCGGTCGAGAATCCCGAATTTCGCGGCAAGGCCGAGAAGCTTTGGGACATCAAGCTCGATCCGAAGGAAGGACTGACCGTCGTCGAGATCATGCATGCTATCCATGCCGACGCGATCAAGGGCATGTACGTTCTCGGCGAAAACCCAGCGATGTCTGACCCCGACTTGAATCACGCGCGTCAGGCCCTCGCTCATCTTGAACATCTCGTCGTACAGGATCTCTTCCTCACCGAGACCGCTGTTTACGCCGACGTGATCTTGCCTGCGTCAGCATGGCCGGAGAAGGACGGCACGGTCACCAACACCAATCGTCAGGTGCAGATGGGCCGTCAGGCGTTGCCACTCCCGGGCGAAGCGAAGCCCGATTGGTGGATCACACAGGAAATCGGCCGGCGCATCGGCATGAAGCTGAATTACGAACATCCGCGCGATATCTTCGCAGAAATGGCGTTGCTGATGCCGTCGCTCAACAATATTCCGTGGGATCGTATCGAGCGCGAGAGCTCGGTCACCTATCCAGCCGAAGCGATCGACAAGCCCGGTAAGGATGTGGTGTTCGACAAGGGCTTCCCGCGTCCGGGCGGCTTCGGCAAGCTTGTTGCGGCAAAGCTCCAGCCGCCGAACGAGACGCCGGATCACGAATATCCGTTCGTCCTCACGACCGGCCGCATGCTCGAACACTGGCATACCGGCGCGATGACGCGCCGCGCATCCGTGCTCGACGCCATCGAACCGGGCCCCACGGCGGCGGTGTCGCGCGGCACCCTCGCTCAGCTCGGCATCAAGCCGGGCGATATGGTGCGCGTGTCGACGCGGCGCGGCGTGGTCGAACTCAATTCGCGGCAGGACGACGCGGTGCCGGATGGCGTGGTGTTCATCCCGTTCGCCTTCTTCGAGGCTGCGGCCAATCGTCTGACCAATCCGGCGCTGGACCCCTTCGGCAAGATTCCGGAGTTCAAATATTGCGCCGCGCGCGTCGAAGCCGTAACGCCGCAGCGCGAAGCGGCAGAGTAACTTTCGCTATCCGGGAACGCGATGGCCGGGCTTGCCCGGCCATTCGCATTTATCAGTGAAGCGTTCGGCTTTCCTCGCCCACCACCCGCAACTCCATTCGTCCGATCATTTCCGCGCGCAGGCTCTCACTTGCGCGCAGCGCCTCCTGCGTTTGAGTCCAAGTGGTGGCGTTTGAGCCCAGGAGCACGGTGCCGCCGATTGCGCTGGCCAATGCGGCGACAACGGGCCCGGGCGAAAATGGGATCGGTCCCAGCAAGGTGAGCACGATCCATGCGGCTCCAGCCGCGATGGCAAGCTTGGCGGCAATCGATATTTTGCGGCAGCGTTCGATTTGGCCGGCCAGCGCTTCGATGCGCGCTTCGATCTGCGTAATGTCGTCGTGCAGATCGCCGGCCATTGTCTCAAACGGGCTTTTTCGGTTTAAGAAAGTTCATCGACGGCGCGTGGCAGGCGGCCGGTGTTGCGTTGAATCATAGC
>JBARCH010000127.1:0-7866 GCA_049793875.1 Pseudolabrys sp.
GCCGACTTCAAAAGCACGGCGTGGCGCATCCGGTTTTGCATAAAAGACGATGCCATCGCGAGCACCATAATTGGACAAATGATATGTTGCCGTGTCGCAGCCGAATTCGAACGCATCCGCAGCCATCCCATATTCCGATTTAAGTTTGCCTGAAAGGAAGCGGCCCGCCGTAATGCCGTGGAATCCCATGCGATAGGTATTCTCCGCGAGCACGCTTTGCCCGCCAACAGGGTAAAACCATGGCTCGAAGTCCTGTACGAGATAAAAGCGCTTTCCTGCGCAAGGATCGTTGAACACCGGATAAGCCGTCTGCCATGAAGTCGCTACGACCGCATGAGCAGCCGCCATTCCTTTCATGACATCCGCCACGGGTCCCCTGAACCTCGGATGGAGTTCCCTCACCTGCGAACTGAAGTACGAAAGATCGCCGCCGTGGACATCGTATATGTACACCCGGCATTGATGGCCCGCGCGCTCCAGGTACTCGATCAGGCGGAACATCGTCGTGTGGCCGCCCGAACCGGGCGCCGGAGGCGTGGTCACCCAATTGATAATGATTGGCTCGTCGTAACCGAGAGCCAATGGCGGCCACGTCCGTGGCATCGTCAGATCGGCCGCGAGAATGTCAGCCCGGCGCACCGGCAGATGAAACACGGCCGGTGCAAGACGTCCGGCTACAGCACGCCTCACCCGATTCAAAACTTCCCGGCTGCCGCCCTCCTGCCAAAGCCTGCGCACCTGGCGATAACGACGCCTCACCTCTGTACCTGCACCTTTCATCATTGGCCGACAGGAGCCATACGCGCGAGGCCCGGTGCCGTTCGATACTGAGCCGCCCGCTGCGCTGCTTCGCTGAATGACCATTCGCGCAGCGACGCACGGATACCGATGCAAAGCCCCCAGAATATCCACATGAAATTCCAGAAATGGACCATCAGGCCGATGAAGATAAACATGGAAAGAACCAGCGTGAACGCGGTAGCGAACCCGTCCATGCCTGTGTCACGGCCACGAATTCCGCCGCGGCGTTTCGCCGGCAAGCAAGCGGTGAGATTCGTCAACAAGAACAGGGCAATCATAGGAATGCCGAAGCGCAAGGCGAGGACAAGCCAGACCGAGTCGACGGTGGCATCCAGAATGTCGCTATTCAGAGAATTGAAACCAAACCCGATGAACGGCGACTCCGCAAGTCGCTCGAAGGCGGCACTCCAAATCATCAATCGGAAGTAACCCGACTCGGGTTCGAGAGTCAGATGCGAGATGAACCAGCTCATCGGGTTTTCGGACAACGCGAACAGCCCGATAACCGGCACGGCTGCCATCGTCCAGAACAAAACCCATCGCCAGGAATATCGCTGCATCGCCCCGTCGTAGCAGTATGCAGCGATGACAATGGCAAGCGACATTAATGAAGACGACGACCAGGACAGTAAGCAGCCCAGGATACAGAGTCCAACATAGATCGTTCGCTTCACGGCGTTGGATTCGGCATACAACAGAACCGCGCCGGTAAAACAACAAAACGCGCCGTACAATATCGCATGGTCGAACGTCGCCATCGCCCGAACCATGCCGTTCCGATATTGCTCATCCGGCGGCACCGTGCCGAATAGTGAAGCTACAATTTCATGGACAATGAGGCGGCCGGACAGGCTTTCGGAAATCGCAAACAGGAGGGTAAGGAACGCGAGAATTTTCAGAACACGCACGAATTCGCGCAATGCAGCCGGCCCATAGATGAATCCGCGCGCAATCACATAGCTGCCGAAAAACTCCAGGCACTCGCTGAGTGCCGACGACATCGTATTGGAGCCTTCGATCTGATCGGCGGCCATAACGATCCAGGCCGCGGTTGCGCAGGCAAAAGCATCGGACAAAACCAGTGTCCGGCCTCGCGCGAAGAGCGCCGCGAGAGCAGGCAAAATCAGCAGAACAATGCTCAACTTGCCGGCCGTGAACTTTGCCCCGCCGATATAGACGACTGCGTCGGCGGCAGGAATGATCAGTCCAATCATGCTGAGCCAGATCGCGATGGAATTCTTGCGCCCGGCCGCCCGAAGCCGTGGCACGCCAACGAAACCGGCGCGATCATAGCGCGGGGCCATCGTCGCCGCGTCTTCGAGAACCGCTCTCGACGCCCGTAGTGTCGGCTGAACGATCATGACATCCTCTGACGGCGCCGAAATTCAAACGCCTGTTCTGACCCAGCGAAAATGAGCGAATTCCTCTCGGATACGCCGCGTCGCCGAAAGCACCAGTGAGCCGGGAGACCATTTGCTGCGCACTCCCTGCCGCCGCCGGCGCTCAAGTCCTTTCCATTCGGGCAGTGTTGCGGAGGCCGGATACGTCGCAAATGCGAACTCCGTGAGCTCCAGCATCGGCACTGCGTCGACGCGCTCTCGATCAAAGGCCCGGCAGCAGCAATCCAGCGCCTGAGCGGCGAGTTCTTTCCGCACGCTTCTTTCGAGCGCCGGCGCCAAATGCACCTGGTCGCCGACAGCGGATAACGCACTGAGAAACGCGTCGCGGCGGCCAATGAAATCCTTCATCAAGCCGGAATTCACCGTGCGCTGCATGCTACCCGGATGAACGCGGTAGTAGCCTTGGTCCGCGCGGTTGATGCGCCCGACCGGCGCGATCGCCGCAAGCCGCAGCCACATCTCCAGGTCCGACGTATGCGGCAATTTTAAATTATAAAATCCGGCCTGCCGCAAAGCCGAGGTCCGGATAACCACCTCGGGCTGACTGATGCAGTTGAAGGCCCGGCCGTAACGAAGCGCGAGCCAGCGCTCGCCCGGCCAGACCGTCCAGCGCGGCCTGCCCACACGCTCCCTGGGGGGT
This sequence comes from Pseudolabrys sp., assembly GCA_049793875.1. Classification (GTDB taxonomy): domain Bacteria; phylum Pseudomonadota; class Alphaproteobacteria; order Rhizobiales; family Xanthobacteraceae; genus Pseudolabrys. Next base: position 2,842 of record JBARCH010000127.1, read on the forward strand.
ACATCGCCGGTGAAGTGCCGCGGCCGCCCGTAAACGAAGCCCACATCCGGATGACGTTCGAAAAACGACAACGATCGCCGCAGCGAGCCGGGAGTAAGCATATCGTCTGCATCGAGCTTCACGAAGTAATCGCCGATGCCGTGGCTGAGGCCGTAATTCAACGCAGGCACCATCCCGATGTTGTCGGGTAGAGACACAAGACGGACTCGAGAGTCCTGCCTCGCAATTTTCGACGCAACGTCTACGCTGCCGTCGGTCGAAGCATCGTCAATGACGAAAACGTCGACGTCGACATCCGTTTGATCGAGCACGCTGCGCATGCAATGCGGCAGGTAATGCGCGTAGTTGTGGCACGGAACAAGGACAGTCACTATCGGCTTCAACATCATCGAGCCCTATCGTTCGAAAATTCTCGCGTGCTCGCGCCAGAAAGATCGCTTCTTCTCACTAATCATCCATCCTAGTGGCTGCGCTCAACCACTCGTCGCGTTGCGGATTTGAGAACGTCAGCAGCCCAGCGGCGTCCGTCCGACCCAGGCAGCTTCAAAAGCCGCCATAGTGGCGGGAAGTAACGGAGCCGGCGGTCTACGTTCATGGCCCAGCGCAGCAATTGGACACCATCGCCAATCCGGCCGCGCCGCAAGGAGCCGAGTCCGCTCTGGAATGCCTTGCCGGCCAGCACGTGATCGGTTGTTTTCCTTAAGTTCGACAAACCCTCAATACGATCACCATGCAGCTCGAAAAACCTGTCGAACGCCGATTTGCGCTGCCGGTAGTCGCGCAGGATGTTTTCCCAGTAGGAGTTCGACATCGCCGATCCGTGCTTCCGATAAATCGCCTGCACCGACCTGATCCGCGCAACACCGCCCCTGGCGGCAAATCGCAACCACATTTCAAGATCTCCGGCATGCGGTAATGCCGGAAGATATCCGCCGATCTCCTTCTGGACAGAAGTGCGCACAATCGCGGTCGGCGTCGGCACGAAGTTGGTCGCGGTCGCACACATGTCCCGAACAAGGTCGGTGCGAACCCACGTGAAGGGACCTGAGGCATCAATCACGGGCAACGGGAAATTGTCGTACCACGCCACGCAATTTCCGTATGTGAGGACGATATCGGGGTTTTCATCCATGACGCGGATGGCACGATCGAGAGCACCGGCCACCAGCAGATCGTCCGCCGACAGCAACAGAAAATATTCGCTTTCGGCCCATTCGATCCCTTCGTTGTAGGTTCGGATGTGCCCCCGATTTCGCGTATGCGCGATGATGCTGACGCGTCCATCGGACCTGGCCAGCATTCTGGCGACCGATGCCGAATTGTCCTGCGATGCATCGTCGATAATCAGCACGCGGAGGTCGCAGACGGACTGCTCAAGCACACTTCGCACGCAGGCTGACAGAAAGCAGCCGTAATTATAGCAAGGAATAACAACGTCAATTCTGGCCATGGCAACAGCCCTCGCACTGACGACTAAACAGCACTCAATCTCCGCGCGGATTTACTCAACTTTCCAATTCCGCCCTCAGAAGCCTGGCCACCAGGTTCACATCGTCTTGCGTCATCTGCGCATAGATCGGCAAAAGGATTGAGTGATCCTGCGCGAGTTCCGACTGCCGCAAGTCATGGCATCGCTTTTTATGAGAATAAGGAGCCTCACGATGGGCGCACATGATGCCGCGTCGTGTCGCGACCCCTTGGTTGAGCAACTTTTGCATGATCGCCATCTGATCGACATGCTTCGGCAACCGCACGCAGTAGCTCTGCCAATTGGATCTTGCCCACGCCATTTCTTGCGGAAGACGCAACCCCTCGATATCGTGCAGCAGTTCGTTATATTGCGCCGCCACCGCGCGGCGGCGAGCGACCAGTTCAGGCAGGCGCTCGAGCTGCTTTCGCCCGATCGCTGCCTGCATGTCCGTCATCCGGTAGTTGAACCCGATGTCGAGATAATCCTCAAAGATCACCTTCGGCGATCCGTGCCGCACCGTATCGGGGACGCTCATGCTGTGCTGGCGCCAGAGCCTGACCTTGCGGTCGATCTCGGGATCGGACGTCGTGAGCATGCCGCCCTCCCCCGTCGTGATGACCTTGCGAGGATGAAAGGAAAAACACACAACCTGCCCGACCGGTTTGCCGATCGGGTCCCAATGGTTGTTGGCACGAATCTGGCTGCCGACGGCGCACGCTGCGTCTTCAATGAGCGCGATGCCATGACGGTTCGCCAACGCGACGAGCGCCTTCAGATCGCAAGGCATCCCCATTTGGTGGACGGCAAGGATGGCGCGTGTGCGCGGTGTAATCGCTTTCGCCACGCCGGCCGGATCGAGGTTATACGTCGCCGGATCGATATCGACGAAAACAGGCTTTGCGCCGCAATACATGATGCAATTTGCAGTCGCAATGAACGAATGACTCGGCGTGATGACCTCGTCGTTCGGACCCACGTCCAAGGCAAGCAACGCCAGATGAAGTGCCGTCGTACAACTTGAAACCGCACACGCAAAAGGCGCGCCAACAAAATCCGCGAACTCCTTCTCGAACGCGGCGACCTGGGGTCCCTGCGACACCCAGCCAGACAAGACGGCCTGGCGGGCTGCATCGGCCTCTTCCTCTCCGAGAAATGGTTTTGCGATCGGAATCACAAAGATCCTACCCTCTGCTCGGCCTGCGCGGCGGGCAGATCGCGCCCGGATCGCCACCACGCAACGAGATCGCGCAGGCCTTCGTCCAACGGGATGCTGGCGTGGAATCCGAGCAACCGCTTCGCCTTGCTGGTCGAGGCGAGACGGCGGCGCACGGAATTGACTGCTCTTTCGGGCGCAAACTCCGGGCTTAGATTCTCCCGATTCATTGCCAACGCAACCGCAGATGCGAGCTGCGCGAGGCTGGTTTCGGTCTCGCTTGCGATGTTGAAGACCTCGTCGCTGACGTCCGCTTTTGCCGCCAGAATATTGGCGCGGGCCACATCGCGGACGTGCACAAAATCCATGCTCTGCCGCCCGTCACCAAAAATTATCGGCGGCATGCCCGACTCCAGCCGCTCCATCCAGCGGATGAGGACTTCCGTGTACTTTCCGTAGACGTCCATGCGCTCGCCATAGACATTGAAATACCGCAGGGCGACATAAGGCAGCCCGTGCATATCGTTGAACGAGCGCAGCAAGCCTTCGTTGAAGGCCTTGGCGGCGCCGTAGAGCGTCCGATTGTCGTAGGGATTCTGATCTTCCGTCGTCGGCAATTCGTCGGCCATGCCGTAGATCGATGCCGACGATGCAGCGACTACCTTTTCGATCTTGTGCTTCACGCAAAGTTCGAGGAGATCGAACGTCGATTGCACCATCACCTCCATCGCCAGGCGCGGCTCGGCGGCGCAATGCGTGATGCGTAACGCGGCCTGGTGAAAGACGATGTCGGCGTCCTTCACCAGCGCCTCCATCAGATTCCTGCTGCGTATATCGCCGCGCACCAAACGGACCGCCCCACGGTTGAGCGCGCGAGCGAGATTCTCCGGCCTGCCACGGGTCATATTGTCGATGACAACGATCTCGCGACATTGTTCGGCGCAAAGCAGATCGACAATATGAGAGCCGATAAATCCTGCTCCGCCGGTCACCAGGACGCGCTTGTCTGTAAATTCGCTCACCAAGCTCTCCCATTTTCCTGTGCGATGAACACATCGGGCATGTCGGTATCAATTCGAAAGCGCCGCGTTATGCGGCCTCGGGCCAGCAAGGCCTTTTCCAATTCCATCGCGATTTTGGAAATCTGCTCCGGCTGAAGTTCGGGATAGATCGGCAGCGACAGAAACCGGCTGGCGAGCGCCTCGGTGACCGGGAGGCCGCCGGAGCCGCGATAAAGATTCGCATAGGCTGTCTGCCGATGAACCGGCGTCGGATAGTGGATTCCGGTACTGATACCCGCAGCGCCGAGCGCACGTTGCACATCGTCGCGCTGGGCGAGTTCTACGGCATACACATGATAGACGTGCCGGCTGTGCGGCCCCGGTGCCGATCGGCTACACGGATAATTCTTCAGCAAACGGTCGTATTGGGCCGCGACGGCTACGCGCGCGTCGGTCCACGCTTCGATGTAATTCATCTTGACGTTCAGGACCGCGCCCTGAATCGCATCCATGCGATAATTGTAGCCTTTCAGCACATGGCTATATTTCGACTCCTGACCCCAGTTGCGCAGCAGATTGATGCGCTCGGCGAAGATCGGATCGTTGGTAACGACGGCTCCACCCTCGCCGAAGGCGCCAAGATTCTTGCCGGGGTAAAAACTGAAGCAGCCGAGATCGCCGACCGAGCCGGCGCGGCGGCCTTTGTATTCGGCACCATGCGCCTGCGCGGCGTCCTCGATCACCACGAGTCCGTGGCGGCGTGCAATAGCGAGGATCGGATCCATATCGGCCATCAGCCCATGCAAGTGCACCGGCATGATCGCCTTTGTCCGCGGCGTAATGGCCGCCTCGATCAATCGCGGGTCCATCGTCCAGGTGGCCGGATCGACATCGACGAAAACCGGCGTCGCGCCGGTGTAAAGAATGGCCGCGGTCGTCGCGACGAAGGTCATCGAGACGGTAATCACCTCGTCGCCCGGACCTATGTCCGCCGCCAGAAGCGCCAGGTGCAGCGCCGAGGTGCCGCTGTTAACGGCCGCGCAGTGCCTGGTCTGGCAATAGGCCGCGAACCGGTCTTCAAATGCCTCCACTTCCGGCCCCAGCACGAAATTCGCGCTGCTGATCGCGCGAGCGACCGCCGCATCGACCTCCGGCTTGGTTTGGCGGTATTGTGCTTTTAAATCCAGGAACGGTATCAAGGTATTTGCCCCTCCATCGGCGGTCGCAGGCAAAGCGCTGCGCCATCGCAAGAACCCGATTTTCACACAAGAAAATAATATCAAATTAAATAAGAAACGCAACGCATTTAAATAACGAGCATTATATTTATTTAATGGCATCGATCGCCGCCTTCGCGCGGCCAGCGCGCGTGGGAATGGCGGCCCGCCGGCGGGCATCAC
>JBARCH010000128.1:0-1867 GCA_049793875.1 Pseudolabrys sp.
GGAGAATACCTATCGCATGGGATTCCACGGCATTACGGCGGGCCGCTTCCTTTCAGGCAAACTTAAATCGGAATATGGGATGGCTGCGGATGCGTTCGAATTCGGCTGCGACACGGCAACATATCAGTTGTCCAATTATGGTGCTCGCGATGGCATCGTCTTTTATGCAAAACCGGATGCGCCACGCCGTGCTTTTGAAGTCGGCATCGCGGCTTTGCAACTCTTCGCGCAACGCCATCCCGGCCTGACCATTCATCTCTACGGCAGCGCGGTCGGGAATCTTCCGTTCCGTTTCGTCGATCATGGTGTATTGCGTCCGGATCAGCTGAATCAGATCTACAATCATTGCTTCGCGGGGCTCAGCCTTTCGATGACGAACGCGTCGCTGGTTCCTCACGAAATGCTATCTGCGGGTTGCATCCCCGTGGTCAATGAGACGGAGCACAATCACATCGTCCTCAATAATCCGTTCGTTCACTATGCGGTGCCGACGCCGCACGCGCTCGCCGACGCGCTGCACGGCGTCGTCAGCAACGAAGAATTCGATGCGCTTGCGACGTCCGCTTCCGCAAGCGTGTCGTCGATGTCATGGGATGCCGCGGGCGCGGCGATGGAGCAATGCCTGCGCCGGAATTTATCGCGATCGAACGGGGCGGGGAACGTCGGGGATTTCAGGTTCGAAGCAGCTCAGGCCGCTTCGATCGGCACCTGACGTGCGTGGTTCTCGTTCAGATACCAGGTGAAGGTAACAGGCCGGATCGCGATGCCCGGCGTAAAACATTCACGATCATAGACGTAGGACCGATAACCCAGATCGCCGAGGAATGCCGTCACCGCCGGCGTCGGAAAAGCGCACATCAAGGCCGGCTTGTGCCGGCGAATTGTGCGGAGCGAGCCCTTGAGAATCTCCAGTTCGGCGCCTTGCGCATGCAATTTGATCAGCAAGGGCGACAATCCATAGAAATCGAGCGTTCTGCATTCCACGGCATATTCGGCGACCTTCAGCTTCGTCTCATCGAAACGGTACATTCTGCCGGGATCGGTCAGCCATTCGGTCGCCGTCTTTTGATCGGTGGCGGCCATTCCGTCGCAATTCCATCGTCCGTATGAGGGTATGAAGAATGTCATGGCGCCGCTTCGCGCGCCGAGTGCGCAGTCGTGAATTTTCACCGAACTGTCGGCGAGGTAGCGGCCCGCCAGCCGTCTGGCGGACGTCGGTTCCGGCTCAAATGCGACGATATTGGATGCGCGCGCGAGCCGCTTGAATGCAGCGATGCTCTGTCCCCGGTTGGCGCCGACATCGACGATCAGGCCATTGCCGATCGAAAGCCAGCGAACGCCGCAATATTCCGGCTTGCCAAGACGGGAAGCCATAATGTCCTTCGCTGCAAACCTGACGGCTGCGACGCCGGGTACATTGGCATAGAAGAAGCGCGCGAGTGCTTTAGCATTCACGATTGATGTCCTCCTGACATCTCCTGGACCGTTTCTTGCCCGGGCCCGTTGAGCGCCGCGCGGCCGGGCAAGCGCGCCCTCCAGCACTATAAACAAATTTAAATAATATCGTGCTAACAAATTAAATATACGGTCACGTCGGGAAAAGACGCAGACAACGAAGAGTAAGCTACTGAAATAATGAAGTAAATTGCAGTTTCAATAGAATAATGACATTTAATGTTATTATATTTGACGAAACAGAATATAATGCATTTAATAAACTGTTAACGCTGTGTCCTCCGGCCCGTCGAATTGGTTCATCCAGCCCATGAGTTTAGTGCAGCAGCATATCAAGGAGGTTGGGCGGGGTAGCCATGTTGCGCCCGCACCGCCGTTGCACAGCGAGTCCAAATGGCCGATCGGCTACGAC
>JBARCH010000129.1:0-3671 GCA_049793875.1 Pseudolabrys sp.
GTGAAGTTATCGGCGATCAGCCATTGCAGGAATTGAATTGCTTCGGCGATCTCATCGACCGGCATCGGCGGTGGATTGGTCTTGAGTTCGGTGACCATGGCATTGACGCGCGCGAGCGTCACCTGCCAGTCCTGCACCGCCAGCCGCACTTCTTCGAGAACAGTCTCGAGCGCGCGCACGATGTCGGCACGCCGGCTTTCGTCCGCGATCGGCTCAAGATGAATATGGATGAAACTTTCGCGTTGCGCGGCATTGTTCGTATCGACGATGCCCATCAGGCGGCCGGCCGCGTCGCGGTCGACGCCGAGCACCGGATGCGCGACGAGATGAATGTCGATGCCGCGTTCGTTGAGTTCGCCCATGACGGAATCGACGAGGAACGGCATGTCGTCGTTGATGATTTCGACGACCGTCACCGCCGTGCGGACGCCCGACGCCGCGAGTTTCACCAGATCGCAGCGGATTTTCGGCTTGTTCATCGCGCGCTGCGCGAGAAAGCTCCAGGCGCCGGCCGCGAGCGCCGCAAGATCCTCCGCGCCGTAGCGCACCACGTCCTCCGGCACCGCACGGCCGAACAGTTGCGTGGTGAAAGTCTGCGGCATTCCGCCGTCGGCGGCGAGTGCAGCGCGCGCGATCGCCTCGCGGGCGGCGTCTTCTTCATCGGTGGCGGGTTGAGGCAGGGCCATAATTTTGTGTCCGCGCGGTCGCGAGAATCGTTTGCGCGATTCTTTCAGTGTTCACATTCCGTGGCGAGGCGTCGAGAGCAACACACCCTTTGTTGACGCCGCCGTGACGATTTGCACCGGCCCGCTGCCGGAGCGCCAATCCGGGCGCTCCGCGGTCAATAAGTAATTGAAAATACAAACATAAAGCCAAACCCGAGGTCGTATCGCGGGCGCCAGGAACAATGTAGGCTTGTGTCCGTGTGAACAGGCGAGGGGCGTGCGTTATGGCGAAAACCAGCAAAGACCTGAAAGCCGCCGGCAAGGTGGTGGCATCGGCCAAAGCCGCGGCGGCCCAGCCCGCCTTGCGGGCGATCAAGGGCGGCAAAGCTGCGGCCAAGGTCACAGCCAAGGCCCCTGCCGCAACGGCCGCCGCCGACGACGCACCCGTCATCGCGCTCAATTTGCCGGCTGCGAAGCTGTCGCCGGCAATGGCCGCCTACTTCAAGAAGTGCCAGGAGAAACTCGGCTTCGTGCCGAACGTGCTGCTCGCTTACGCGTTCGACATGACGAAGCTCGAAACCTTCGTCGCCATGTATAACGACCTGATGCTGGGGGAGAGCGGCCTCTCCAAGCTCGAGCGCGAGATGATCGCGGTCGCGGTGTCGTCGCAGAACCGTTGCTATTACTGCCTCACCGCGCACGGCGCCGCCGTGCGGCACTATTCCGGCAATCCGCTGCTCGGCGAACACATGGTGATGAACTATCGCGTGGCGCGACTCAACAAGCGCCAGCGCGCGATGCTCGACTTCGCGGTCAAGCTCACCGCCTCGCCCTGGAGCGTCGAGGAGGGCGACCGCGAACGGCTACGTCGCGCCGGTTTCTCGGAACGCGACATCTGGGACATTTCCTCCGTCGTCGGCTTCTTCAATATGTCGAACCGCGTCGCATCCGCGAGCGACATGCGGCCGAACACGGTTTATCACGGGCAGGCAAGATAAGTTCTTCCCTCTCCCCGCAAGCGGGGAGAGGGTGGCAAGTCGCCAACGGGTCCGCGCGAAGCGCGGCCCGATGATAAACTCCGCCGCGAGCCGGGTGAGGGACTCGCGCGCCGTGCTAATCTCAACGCCCCGCACCCGACTTCCTTGTTTCACTCGGAAGTCGACCTCTCCCCGCAAGCAGGGAGAGGTGAAGAAAGAAGACATGCCGCGTCTCCTCACCTGCCTTGTGTTCGCGCTGTTCCTGACCGCCGCTGCGGCGGCGCAAACACCTTCACGCCCCTTCACCGCCCCGCCACCGGTCCACGCCGTCACGTCGCGCGACGGCATGGTGGTGGCGCAGGAGGCGCGTGCCGCGCGGATCGGCGCCGACGTTCTCAAGCACGGCGGCAATGCAGTCGATGCCGCTGTCGCGGTCGGCTTCGCGATGGCCGTCACCTATCCCCGCGCCGGCAATCTCGGCGGCGGCGGCTTCATGGTGATCCATCTCGCCAAGGGAAATCAGGACGTCGCCATCGACTATCGCGAGACGGCGCCGGCGGCGGCCACCAGGGAAATGTTCCTCAACGAGAGGGGCAATCCCGATCCGGAAAAATCGCGCTTCAGCGCGCTTGGCATCGGCGTGCCGGGCACAGTCGCTGGATTGGCGCTGGCGCTCAAGCAATACGGCTCCGGCACGATGTCACTTGCCGACTTGATGCAGCCTGCGATCGATCTCGCACGCAACGGCATTCCGGTCGAGGACGACACGGCGGATTCGCTGCCCGCCGCGCGCGAACGCCTTGCGCGCTGGCCGGCATCGGCAAAGATATTCCTGAAAAACGGCAAACCGCTTGCGCCCGGCAGCCAACTGATCCAATCGGACCTCGCGGATACGCTACAGGCAATCGCCAACAATGGCCCGCGTGCCTTTTATGAAGGGCCGGTCGCCGACAGGATCGCGGGTGCCGTACACGCGGCCGGCGGCATCATGACGGCGAGCGATCTGAAAAGTTTCCACGCCGTGCTGCGCGTGCCGGTGCGCGGGACCTATCGCGGCTACGATATCGTCTCGATGCCGCCGCCATCGTCCGGCGGCGTGCATCTGATCGAGATGCTCAATATTCTCGAAGGCTACGATCTGGCGAAACTCGGCCGCAGCGAGCAGTCGTATCATTACATGATCGAGGCGATGAAGCGCGCTTACGCCGACCGCGCAGAATTCATGGGCGATCCCGAAGCCGTCCGCATGCCGCTGAAGGGACTGCTGTCGAAAAAATATGCCGCGTCGTTGCGCGCCAATATCGGCGAGAAAGCAACGCCCGCGGCCAGCATCCGCGCCGGCAATCCGCAAAATTTCGAAGGCCCCAACACCACGCACTTTTCCGTCATCGATCGCGACGGCAATGCGGTGTCTAACACCTACACGCTCAACTTTTCCTACGGTCTCGGTCTCGTTGCGGAAGGCACCGGCGTATTGCTCAACAACGAGCTCGACGATTTTACCGCCAAGGCCGGCGCGTCAAACGCCTACGGGCTCGTCGGCTTCGACGCCAACCTGCCCGGCCCGCGCAAGCGTCCGCTATCGTCGATGACGCCGACAATCGTGCTCAAGGACGGCAAGCCGTTTCTCGTCACCGGCTCGCCGGGCGGCAGCCGCATCATCACCGCCGTTTTGCAGGTCATCGTGAACGCGATCGACTTCCACATGGGCGTCGCCGATGCGGTCGGCGCACCGCGCCTGCATCATCAATGGCAGCCGGACGAGGTTCTGATGGAGCCGGGCTTCGCGCCCGAGGTTGTCGATGGCCTGAAAGCGCGCGGCCACAAAATCACGATCGTCGCACCTGGCACATCCGCAAATTCGATCGAGGTGACGCCGGAAGGCTACGTCGGCGCTGCCGACACGCGCACCCGCGGCGCGCTGGCGATTGGGTATTGAAGCTCGCCGTCACGCCGGCGTTGCCCCGCGCATCGATCGTCGAACGAGCGCTTTGCAAAGCATGCTGCTTGCCGGATTCGCGTCCGGCAA
>JBARCH010000130.1:0-33073 GCA_049793875.1 Pseudolabrys sp.
ATGTTGCCGTCGATGCCCGGCGACGCGCCCGCGTGTCCGACCCACGCGAGGCTTGCAAGCAAAGCCGCCGCCAAGACGACTGCGGCGAAGCTCCATGCGCGGCTTTGTGACGGCGCGCGCAACACGATCGCTCCGAGAAGAACGGCCATCGCAAGCCGTCCGCACCAGACTTGTCCGAAGCGCGTATCGGTCGCGACCGTCCAGAAACCGCCTTGGCTGCCGACTTTCCAAATAGACTCGCCGTAAATCTGGGTGGCGAGCAGCACAAACCATGCTGCCGCCGACAGGATTGCGACAATAAGCGCAATCCAGATCGTGCGCGTCCAGTTGATGCGCAACCGGTTGAGTGCTGCACTTGAGGCAACGCCGATGGCGGGTTCGGCGACGAAGAAGCGGAAAAATACCACGCCTGCGACGAGTACAGTCGCGGCGAAATGAATGGCCCGGACGGCGATCAGAAGTTCGTTCAACGTCATTTTCTTACGCCGTCCGGCAGGCGATGTGTTGTGGACTACTGGGCCGTCTCGTCGCCGACACGGAAGCTGAAGTTTCCTTCGGTCATATGCGTGTCCACCGAAAGCGCGTGCCAGAACACTCTATAGGTTCCCGCTTTCAGCGGCTTTACGGCGATCTGCATTTCAACCGGGTTGGTTTTACTGAACGTCGCCTTGCCGGTGTCGACACGTGCGCCGCTGGCGTCGCGTACCTCGATTCGGCTGAATGCTGGCTCCAGCTTCTGGGTGAAAGTCAGCGTCACTTCACGCGGAGCGGCCTTGACCGTACTGCCGACGCGTGGACTGGCGTGATCGAGATGGGCGTGTGCCTCGGCAAGAGTCGTTGCGAGCAACAGCGAGGCAAGAGCAGCAAGGAAAATGGTTAAGCGGTGCATGGTCATTTGCCGAACATCGGCCTCCCTTGAACGGTGGAACTGGCGAGCAACGGACGCCCGATCGAATTTGGAAATATGTCATCGAGGAACAGATGCAACTGTCCGATCACGCCCACGCCGGTACCGCTCTGGCGATTGATCGGTATGACCGCTTCGACGCCGACCTGATAATAATTCCCGATCCAGATTATGCCGGGATTAATCGTACCGGTGGTGACCGTGCCCGAACCGATCGTGTGTGCAACCGGTGTCTGTAGTGAGGCCTCAACGATCGGTATCAGGTGATTGATGAAATCGGGAAAGTCATAATCTTTCACCGACGCGTTGAGGTAGGGCATGCTGTATTGCAGCGAGCCGCCCCAGACCAGAACGTCCGGATTGACATCAATGTCGGTTGAGCCGTCATCAGGGTTGATGGTGGCAGCCGAGCGTGAACTCGGGAACGCATAGCCAATCTGTCCGGTGATGGCGAAGGGCCGCACCAGTGCCATGCTGTCCGGCAAATCACCGAAACCTTTGCCGAAATAGAAAGTCGGTGTGTAGGCGGTGGCACGCTCGGCACCAATATCCTGTGCGCCGCTGCCGCCCCATTCGACATTGAGGCCGAACGAAGCGACGAACTCGTGTTCCGGGTTCTTGAAGATGCGGTATTTGGCTGACGTCTCGATATTCTGGAATCCACTGGCGCCGTTCACGCCCGGCTGGCTGATGTGACTCCAGGTCGGGGCGAACGAGACGGCAAAATCCTCTGTAATACGTTTTGAGAACTCCGCCGAAATATCGGTCTGTTTGGCCGAAGGGTCGTCGCCGGTTTTGAACGTGGAGATGGTTGGAAACGCCAGTTCGTCGTTTACGCCGGGATCGTCGATTGCAAGCGTTGCCGGAAAGAAGCGACTGCCAACAATTTCATGAGCACGTACGTGGCCAAACGATATGAGCCCAGTTGCGAGCCCGCACAGGGTCGCACGTAGAATACGGGAAGACATGGAAAGCTCCGCTTTGATCGTGACAAGGATGAGTCAGGCCGCCACCGGCGGCCGTGCCGTCACGCAGCGGGCGGAGGACCTCGCGCCAGCCTCGAACTGGTTATGTTGGCGGCTTTGGGGGCTACTGAGGTTGGGCGTAGAATGCCGAGAACGCGGGTCGGCGTCAGGATACCGGCAAGCGCGTCATACGGCGCAACCGGCGGCGCATAGACCGTCCCGAGGTTGCAATGTTCGCAGGCGTGACCGGGGACGAGGTCGAGCCGGCCGGACGATTGATCGGCTCCCTGATCCGCCTGGGCGCTGTGGCAGATGGCCGAGAGCGGATCGAATGCGGGCTGGCCGGCGCTAACCGCCGGGGCAAGGCCGAGCAGGATGGCATGGAGCGCGACCGCATAGATCGCAACCCAACTCAAAATCCTTTTATCGCCCAGCCGCATTTCGCCAGCCTTTAGGTCCTAACCGTATCCTACCACAGCTATAGATGCCCTGAATGGCAATAAATTCCCGAAAATCGGCGCGACACTTGTCTTTTGCCGCTCGATCCGCTTTCACTCCTGCGCGGCATTTCGCTTCGATTCCCGAATAAAAACAGCCATGCGCCTTACACGATTTTTCCTTCCGATCCTGCGCGAAACGCCGAAAGAGGCGGAAATCGTCTCGCACCGGCTAATGCTGCGTGCGGGCATGATGCGGCAGGAAGCCGCGGGCATCTATGCGTTTCTGCCGCTTGGCTTGCGGGTGCTGAAAAAGATCGAGCAGATTGTGCGCGAGGAGCAAAATCGCTCTGGCGCCATTGAATTGTTGATGCCGACAATCCAGTCCGCGGATCTGTGGCGCGAAAGCGGACGCTATGACGCCTATGGCAAGGAGATGCTCCGCATCAAGGATCGGCACGAGCGCGATATGCTCTACGGGCCGACCAACGAAGAGATGATCACGGAAATCTTCCGCGCCTATGTGCGCTCGTACAAGGACTTGCCGCTCAATCTCTATCACATTCAGTGGAAATTCCGCGACGAGGTCCGGCCGCGCTTTGGCCTCATGCGTGGCCGCGAATTCCTGATGAAGGATGCCTATTCCTTCGATCTCGATCAGGCCGGCGCGCGTCACTCGTATAACAAGATGTTCGTCGCTTACCTGCGCACGTTCGCGCGGCTTGGGCTGAAATCGATTCCGATGCGCGCGGAGTCAGGTCCAATCGGCGGCGACATGAGTCATGAGTTCATCATTCTGGCCTCGACCGGCGAGAGCGAAGTCTATTGCCATAAGGACTATCTCGACTTTCCGGTACCCGGTGCCGACGTGAATTTTGATGACGTCGCCGGCCTGCAATCGACCGTCGACAAGTGGACGTCACTCTATGCCGCGACATCGGAGAAGCACGACGCGGCGGCGTTCGAGAAACTTCCCGCCGACAAGCAGGTGTCGGCGCGCGGCATCGAAGTAGGGCACATCTTCTATTTCGGCATCAAATATTCCGAGCCGATGAAGGCGGTCGTCGCCACAGGCGACGGTGGTGAGAAGCCCGTTCATATGGGCTCCTACGGCATCGGACCGTCGCGGCTTGTCGCTGCCATCATCGAAGCATCGCACGACGATGCCGGGATCGTCTGGCCGGAACCGGTTGCGCCCTACAAAGTCGCCATCCTCAATCTGAAGCAGGGCGATGCGGCGACCGACGGGGCGAGCGAGCGTCTCTACCGCGACCTTGCGGGCAAAGGCATCGACGTTCTTTATGACGATCGCGATGAGCGGGCAGGCGCGAAATTCGCGACCGCCGATCTCATCGGGCTTCCCTGGCAGGTGCTGATTGGTCCCAAAGGTCTCGCCGAGGGCAAGGTCGAGTTTAAGAGGCGCGCTGACGGAAGCCGTGAACTGATGAGCCTTGAAGCTGCTATCGATCGCTTGAGCCAATGAAAATGAATCTGTGTGTGACTGGGGGCGGCATCACGATTCAAGCGGCTTGAATCCGCCAGAATCGTGTGAAAATCGGGGCGCTTGGAACAGAACACGCGATGAGTGAGCCTAACGGGACGCGGCCCTTTTCCCCGTTCGAATGGATGCTGTCGCTGCGCTACTTGCGGGCGCGGCGCAGGGAAGGATTCATCTCGGTCATAGCCGGGTTTTCCTTTCTGGGAATCACGCTTGGCGTGGCGACCCTCATCATCGTCATGGCGGTGATGAACGGCTTTCGCCACGAATTGCTCGGCAAGATTCTCGGGCTTAACGGCCATCTTCTTATTCAGCCCCTGGAAAAGCCTCTCACCGATTGGGAGGACGTGGCGGCGCGCATCGCCAAGGTGCCCGGCATTCGTCTTGCCGCGCCGATCGTCGAGGGCCAGGCGCTGGCCTCTTCCCCTTTCAATGCGGGCGGCGTGCTTATCCGCGGCATCCGCCTGATGGACCTTGAAAAGCTTCCGTCCGTTGCCAAGAACATCAAGCAGGGAACGCTGACCGGCTTCGATGACGGGAAGGGTGTGGCGATCGGGCGCCGCCTTGCCGACCAACTCTCGCTGCGGGCTGGCGACAACATAACGCTGGTCGCGCCGCGTGGTGCCGTGACGCCGATGGGCACAACACCCCGCATCAAGGTTTACAAGGTTGCTGCCGTCTTCGAGATCGGCATGTCGGAATACGATTCCTCCATGGTGTTCATGCCGCTCAAGGAGGCGCAGGCGTATTTCAACCGTGCGGGAGATGTCACCGCAATAGAAGTCTATACGGACGACCCGGACCGGGTGGATGCCTTCCGCAAGGCGGTGACGGCCGCCGCGCAACGGCCGATCTACATGATCGATTGGCGGCAGCGTAACGCGACGTTCTTCAACGCGTTGCAGGTCGAACGCAACGTCATGTTTCTGATCCTGACGCTGATCGTGCTGGTGGCGGCGCTTAACATCGTGTCGGGCCTTATCATGTTGGTGAAGGACAAGGGGCCCGACATTGCCATTTTGCGCACGATGGGAGCCACACAGGGGTCGATCATGCGTGTGTTCCTGATCACTGGCGCGGCCATAGGTGTGGTCGGAACGGTGGTCGGCTTTGCGATCGGCGTCGTTGTTTGCATCAATATCGAATCGATCCGTCAATTTTTATCCTGGCTGACGAGCACGGAACTATTTTCGCCTGAGCTCTATTTTCTCTCGAAGCTGCCGGCGGACATGGACACCGGCGAAACCACGGCAGTAGTGGTGATGGCGCTCTCACTCTCGCTGCTGGCGACGCTTTATCCATCGTGGCGCGCGGCGCGGCTCGATCCGGTCGAGGCGCTCCGCTATGAGTGAAACATTGCAGGCGCCAGGCGCGCCGGGAGCGGAAGAAGACGAAGATATTCCCGTCATCTTCCTGCACAACATCGAGCGTCACTACCGCCAGGGCGACGCGACACTCAACATTCTCAACAACATCGAGCTTGCGGTTTGGGCGGGGGAGTCCGTCGCGCTGGTAGCACCCTCGGGTGCGGGCAAGTCGACGCTTTTGCACATAGCCGGCCTGCTGGAGCATCCCGATCACGGCGACGTCTATATCGACGGCCGCGGCACCGCCATTCTTTCGGACGCCGAACGCACGCGTATCCGCCGCAACGAAGTCGGCTTCGTCTACCAGTCACACCATCTGTTGTCCGAATTCACCGCCTTGGAAAACGTCATGCTGCCGCAGATGATTCGCGGTCTTGGGCGCGCGGAGGCGAAGAAACGCGCGGTCGAATTGCTGGAGTATCTCGGTCTTGGCCAGCGGCTGCCGCATCGGCCGGCGGAACTTTCCGGTGGTGAGCAGCAGCGCGTCGCAATCGCGCGCGCGGTAGCCAATGCCCCGCGTATCCTGCTGGCGGACGAGCCGACCGGAAATCTTGATCTTCACACCGCCGAGCATGTGTTCGCCGTGCTTACGCAACTCGTCAAAGCCTCGGGGCTTGCGACGATCATTGCCACCCACAACCTGGACCTTGCCGCTCGCATGGACCGGCGTGTGTCGCTGCGTGAAGGCAATATTGTCGAGATGGATTAAGTTATTGAGTTCATGAGGCTATTGGTCGCCGGTCGTTTTCTCTTGACCGTGAACAGAGCAAGAACTATGTTCTCTCTTCGTTCTTTGGGGAGGGAGACATGTTGTTCCGCGCCGTTGTCAAAGAAGCCGCTGCCCTGACGTCACTGTCGTTGTTTTTGAGCATGATTCTGATCTGGTCGCAGGTCCTCGGTAGCCTGTAAGGGTGGTTCCTCGGCGGCTGGTTGGGGAAAAGCAGTATAGACGGCCGCGCAGCATGGACTTGGGCGGACCCGCGCCGCACCATTGCGGCTCAAGGAATCATCCAAGTTTCAGGCAAATATGGCTGATCTCGATTTCGTGCACGTCCATGTGCACTCGTCTTATTCGCTGCTCGAAGGCGCGCTGACCATCGCGCGTCTCGCCGAACTTGCGAAGGCGGACAAGCAGCCGGCACTGGCGCTCACGGACACGAACAACATGTTCGGCGCGCTGGAGTTCTCCGAGAAACTTGCCGGCTCCGGTATCCAGCCGATTGTGGGTTGCGCGCTTGGGATTGATTTCAGCGACGCCGATCAAGGCGTGCGCGCGGTCAACACCACGCAGGACCGGCCGCGGATCGTCCTGCTGGCGGCAACCGAGGCCGGATATCGCAGCCTCATGCGGCTTGGCTCGCGCGCTTTCCTCGAGACGCCGCCGAACGAAACGCCGCATCTCAAGCTCGATTGGCTTGCGGGCAAGACCGGCGGCATCATTGCGCTCACTGGCGGACCCGGCGGGCCGCTCGACCGGGCGATATTCGCCGGGCAGAGCCACCTCGCAACCACGCGCCTCGAGACGCTGCTGCAATTGTTTGGCGATCGGCTCTATGTCGAATTGCAGCGGCATGGCACCGAGCGCGGCGCCGAAGCGCTTCTGGTCGATCTTGCCTATGATAAGGGCATTCCGCTCGTTGCGACCAACGAGCCGTATTTCGCGACGACGCAAGACTACGAGGCGCACGACGCGCTCGTCTGCATTGCGGAGGGCCGCTTTGTCGCGGAGGCCGACCGCCGGCAGTTGACGCCCGACCATCGCTTCAAGACTCGCGCGGAAATGGCCAAGCTGTTTTCCGATTTGCCCGAGGCGCTGCGCTCTACCGTCGAGATTGCGGAGCGCTGCTCATTTCGCCCTCGAACCCATCGTCCGATCCTGCCGCGGTTTTCGGTCGGCGAAGGCGGCGCAGAGGTCGATGAGAGTTCCGAGCTGCGCAAGCGCGCGGACGCGGGATTGGCCCAACGTATTGCGACACACGGCATCGCGCCGGGTTACAGCGACGAGGAATATAAAAAACGGCTCGCTTTCGAACTCGATGTGATCGAGCGGATGAAATATCCGGGCTACTTCCTGATCGTCGCGGACTTCATCCAATGGGCGAAGGCGCAGGGAATTCCGGTCGGGCCGGGCCGCGGCTCGGGTGCGGGCTCGCTCGTTGCCTATTCGCTCACGATCACCGATCTCGATCCGATGCGATTCGGTTTGCTGTTCGAGCGATTTCTCAATCCCGAACGCGTGTCGATGCCGGACTTCGACGTCGATTTTTGCCAGGACCGGCGCGATGAAGTCATCCGCTACGTGCAGGAACGTTACGGGCGTGATCAGGTCGCGCAAATCATCACCTTTGGAACGCTGCAGGCGCGCGGCGTCCTGCGCGATGTCGGCCGCGTGTTGCAGATGTCGTACGGCCAGGTCGACAAGCTCTGCAAACTGGTGCCGCAAAATCCAGCCAATCCGATCACGCTTGCGCGCGCAATCGATGACGAGCCGCGCCTGCAGGCGGAGGCCGCGCGCGATCCGGTGGTCAAGCGTGCGTTCGACATCGCCAAAAAGCTCGAAGGCCTGACGCGCCACGCATCGACGCATGCCGCGGGCATTGTCATCGGCGATCGGCCCTTGAGTGAGCTTGTGCCGCTCTACCGCGATCCGAAGTCGGATATGCCCGTGACCCAGTACAACATGAAATGGGTGGAGCAGGCGGGACTGGTGAAGTTCGATTTTCTCGGCCTGAAGACGCTGACGGTGTTGCAGAAGGCGGTTGCGCTTCTCCGGCGTCGCGGTGTCGAAATCGATCTGGCCGCAATCCCGCTCGACGACAAGAAAACATACGATCTTCTGGCGGGTGCTGAAGCGGTCGGTATCTTCCAACTGGAAAGTGCCGGCATGCGGCGCGCGCTGCTCGACATGCGGCCTGACCGTTTCGAAGACATCATTGCACTCGTCGCGCTCTACCGGCCGGGACCGATGGCGAACATCCCGACTTATTGCGCGCGCAAGCACGAGCTGGAGAAACCGGAATACATCCATCCCAAGCTCGAGCCGGTCCTGCGCGAGACCTATGGCGTGATCGTCTATCAAGAGCAGGTGATGCAGGCCGCGCAAATTCTCGCCGGCTATTCGCTTGGGCAAGCCGACCTTCTGCGCCGTGCCATGGGCAAGAAGATTCGCTCGGAGATGGCCGCGCAACGCAATGATTTCGTCAAAGGCGCGACCGACGGCGGAATCGATAAATCGCACGCGGACGCGATCTTCGACCTGCTCGAACGGTTTGCCGAATACGGCTTCAATAAAAGCCACGCCGCAGCATACGCCTTGGTCGCCTATCAGACGGCCTATCTCAAGGCGAACTACCCGGTCGAATTCATGGCGGCGTCGATGACACTCGACATGGGAAATACCGACAAGCTTGCTGAATTCCGCGCAGAAGCCGAACGGCTTGGAATCAAGATCGATCCGCCCTCGATCAATCGTTCAAACGGCGAGTTCGAGGTCGAGGATAATACGATCGTCTATGCGCTTGCGGCGTTGAAGGGCGTGGGCGCGCAGGCCGTGGAATCGATCATTGCGACGCGCAAGGAGCGCAAGTTCAGCGATCTCACCGATTTTGCGACCCGCATCAATCCGCGGGCGGTCAACAAACGTGTGCTTGAAAGCCTCGCCACCGCCGGCGCGTTCGACGAATTCGAAGCAAATCGCGCGCGCGTGTTTTCGGTCGTCGACGCCATGATGGGACGCGCTCAGCACGCGTACGAAACCGCGGCGGTCGGGCAGAACGAATTGTTCGGCGGTGCCGGCGCGCGCGAGATCATCACGCTCCCAAATGTCGATCCATGGCTGCCGGCAGAACGGCTGCAACGCGAATACGAAGCAATCGGGTTCTTTCTCTCCGGCCATCCGCTCGACGATTACACCGCGGCGCTCAAGCGTCTGCGCGTTCAGCCCTGGGCGGAATTCGCGCGCGCGGTGAAAAACGGTGCGACGGCGGGGCGGGTTGCCGGCACCGTCGTCTCGCGTGTCGAGCGGCGCACGAAAACGGGAAACAAGATGGGCATCATCGGCCTGTCGGACCCGACCGGGCATTATGAAGCGGTGATCTTTTCGGAAGGGTTGGCGGAGCACCGCGACACGCTCGAGCCCGGTACGGCGGTGCTGCTGTTCATCTCGGCCGAAGTGCAGGGTGACGACGTGCGCGCGCGTATCCAGTCGGTTGAGCCACTCGATGCCGCCGCCGCCAATTTGCATAAGGCGTTGCGCGTATTTTTACGCAGCGAGACCCCGCTCGATGCTGTCGCCAAGCGGCTGGAGCCCAAGGGCGACGGTGAGGTGAGCATGGTTCTGATGCTGGAGGAAGGGACCGAAGTGGAAGTCAAACTTCCGGGCCGGTTCAAGGTCTCGCCGCAGATCGCCGGCGCCATCAAGGCCGTTCCCGGCGTCGTGCAGGTCGAGGCGCTGTAGCATCGCAGAGCGCTTCTTTCATTCGACGTTTAGCGTGGTAGCTTGGCGGAAGATCAGGAGGCTGTTCATGCATGCACCGTCACGCCGCGATATCCTGAAAGGGAGTGCTGCCATCGCCGCTTGCGCTTTTGCCGCGCCTGCGCGCGCTGCGCCGCCGCCGGCGCAAGCAATTACGCCGGCGCTGATTGCGGCGGCAAAGAAGGAAGGGCAGGTCACCTGGTATACCTCGGCCGATTTGCAGCTGGCAGCGCTGGTCGGCAAGGCATTCGAACAGAAGTTTCCGGGCATCACCGCGCATGTCGAGCGCGCGGGCGGTGAGCGTATCTTCAGCCGTGTTGCGCAGGAATACGCATCCGGAATTCACGTGGCCGATGCGGTCAGCACCGGCGATGCCGCGCAATTTCTGGTCTGGAAGCGCGAAGGCAAGCTCGCGCCCTATGTGTGCGAGGACGTCGCCAAATATATTCCGGAGGAGAGTCGCGACGCGGATGGATGTTACGCGACGGTGCGTTCATCGCTGTGCGTGATTGCCTACAACACCGAACTCGTAAAAAGGGATGACGCGCCGAGGAGCTTTGCCGATCTGCTTGACCCGAAATGGAAAGGCAAAATCGTCAAAGGCCATCCGAGCTACAGCGGCACCGTCATGACGGCAACGTTTCAAATCGTGCGCGAACTGGGCTGGGGCTATCTGGAGAAATTGTCTCACCAGGATTTGTTGCAGGTGCAATCGGCGACCGATACCCCGAAACGGGTCGTGCGCGGCGAGCGCGCGATCATGGCGGACGGCAACGAATCGAACGTTCTGTTGCTGAAAGAGGCTGGCAAACCGATTGAAGTCGTCTATGCCACCGAAGGCACGCCTACGATCGTGCAGCCGTCGGGCATTTTTACTGCGGCGCCGCATCCCAACGCCGCCCGGCTCTTTCACAGCTTCCTGTTTACCCCTGAGGGACAGCAACTGTTCGTCGACGCCGGCGGGCTGCGATCGGTGCATTCTCTGGTGAAGGACAAACCGGGCCGCACGCCGCTCTCATCCATCAAACGATGGAAGGACGATCCGGCAGGGGTCGAGGCGCAGGGCGAGGAAATCAAGCGGCACTATTCTCAAATTTTCCATATCTGACGGCCTTTCCGAGGTCCGCCGGCTTGCCGGGCGGCTCATCTTGCGTCAGTGCGCCGCCGCCTATATAAGCCACGCAACTCTCACGCGGACCTTGGCTTTTGGCCCCGACAATGGGCCTCAAAGAGCCTTCCGGTGGCCCGGATTTCCGGGCCCACACGTCCGCGGCGGAACAACCGGAGAAGATGAATGGCGCTTCCTGACTTCAGCATGCGCCAGCTTTTGGAAGCTGGCGTGCATTTCGGCCATCAGGCCCACCGTTGGAACCCGAAGATGGGCGAGTACATCTTCGGCACCCGCAACAACATTCATATCGTCGACCTCGCCCAGACCGTGCCGATGCTTCATCGTGCGCTGCAGGCGGTGAGCGATACGGTCGCCAAGGGCGGCCGCATCCTGTTCGTCGGCACCAAGCGCCAGGCGCAGGACGCGATCGCAGAAGCTGCCAAGCGCAGCGCGCAGTATTACGTCAATTCGCGCTGGCTCGGCGGCACGCTGACGAACTGGAAAACCATTTCCGGTTCGATTGCGCGCCTGCGCAAGCTCGACGACATGCTCGGCTCCGGCGAAGCAGGCGGCTACACCAAGAAAGAGCGCCTTACCATGCAGCGCGAGCGCGACAAGCTCGATCGCGCCCTTGGCGGCATCAAGGACATGGGTGGCGTGCCGGATCTTCTGTTCGTGATCGACACCAACAAGGAAGATATCGCGATCAGCGAGGCGCGGCGTCTCAACATTCCGGTCGCGGCAATCGTGGATACCAACAGCAATCCCGGCGGGATCAGCTACGTGGTGCCCGGCAATGACGACGCAAGCCGTGCGGTATCGCTCTACTGCGACCTCATCGCCAAGGCAGCGCTCGATGGTATTTCACGCGCGCAAGGTGAAATGGGCGTCGATACCGGCGCTGCCGAAAAGCCGGCCATCGAAGAAGTGCCGACGGCACCGGCGTCCGCCGATCTCGGTTTCGAGCAGTTGCCCGGCCCGCGCGGCGTTGCAGACGATCTCAAGAAGCTGCCCGGCGTGTCGCCGGCGATCGAGAAGCAGCTCAACGATCTCGGCATCTTCCATTTCACGCAAATTGCCGAGCTCAATGAGAAGGCTGCGCACAATGTCGGTGAGGAAGTCGGTCTTCCCGGGCGCGTCGATGGCTGGATTGCCAAGGCGAAGGAACTGACGGCCGAATAAGCCGTCAGTGATGGCCGGCTTTGCCGGGACAGTTGGTTTGCGTATTCGTTTCGAATGACACCGAGCCGGAATTAAATCCGGCCGCGGTGGATGAAGGAAAAGGCCGATGGCTGAAATAACCGCCCAAATGGTCAAGGATCTGCGCGAGATGACCGGCGCGGGCATGATGG
Source organism: Pseudolabrys sp. (assembly GCA_049793875.1). Lineage (GTDB taxonomy): Bacteria > Pseudomonadota > Alphaproteobacteria > Rhizobiales > Xanthobacteraceae > Pseudolabrys. Next base: position 12,112 of record JBARCH010000130.1, read on the forward strand.
ATTGCAAGTCCGCGCTCACTGAAACCAAGGGCGACACAGAGGCTGCCGTCGACCTTCTCCGGAAAAAGGGGCTGTCGAAGGCCGCCAAGAAAGCCAGCCGCGTCGCAGCGGAAGGCCTGATCGGCTCGGCGGTGAAGGGTACCAACGGCGTTGTCGTCGAGTTGAATTCGGAAACCGATTTCGTTGCGCGCAACGATCTGTTCCAGGGGCTCGTCAAGATGATCGCGGACGTCGCGCTCTCGACCGGCACCGATGTGGAGAAGATCAAGGCCGCCAAGATCGGCGACCGCACGGTTGCCGATGCGATTTCCGAGACGATCGCCAAGATCGGCGAGAACATGACGCTGCGTCGCGCGGCGTCGCTGTCGGTCGGCAAAGGTGCGATCGGCACCTATATGCACAATTCCGTCAGCGACGGTCTCGGCAAGATCGGTGTCCTCGTCGGTCTGGAATCGACGGGACAGGCTGACGAGCTTGCGCGGCTCGGCCGCATGATTGCGATGCATGTCGCTGCGACCAATCCACAGGCGGTGGATGCCGCCGGCCTCGCGCCGGCGACGGTTGCGCGCGAGAAAGATGTGCTCGCCGAAAAATTCCGGCAGCAGGGCAAGCCGGCCAACGTCATCGACAAGATCGTCGAATCCGGCTTGAAGACTTTCTACAAGGAAGTCTGTCTGCTCGAGCAGGTTTATGTGCATGATCCGGCCAAGACGGTCGCACAGGCATTGAAAGAAGCCGAGGGTACGGTCGGCGGTCCGATCAGGATCACCGGCTTCGTGCGTTACGCGCTTGGCGAAGGAATTGAGAAGCAGGAATCCGATTTTGCCGCCGAGGTTGCGGCCGCCGCCGGTCAGGGCTGACCGGTTCTTGCCGGTCGTCACGGCTCTCGGCGATCCGAAAGAGGGATCGCAAGGATGAGTGACCCGCTGTACCGACGCGTCATCATCAAGCTTTCGGGCGAGGCTTTGACCGGCCCGGAAGGTTTCGGCATCAATCAATCCGTCGTCGACCGCATCGCTGGCGATCTAATTGCCGCGGCCAAACTTGGCATCGAGATCGGGGTTGTCGTCGGTGGCGGCAACATATTCCGCGGCGTCGAGGTTTCCGATCACGGAGTCCCGCGTCCGGTCGGCGATACCATGGGCATGCTGGCGACCGTGATGAATTGCCTGGTGCTGGAAGCGGCGCTCGAACGGCTCGGCAAGGAGGCACGCACGCTTTCCGCGCTCGCTATGCCCTCGGTGTGCGAGACTTACAACCGCAAGCGCGCGCTCAAAAACCTTGGCAAGAGCCGCATCGTGCTGTTGGCCGCCGGTACGGGCAATCCATATTTCACGACCGATACCACCGCTGTGCTGCGCGCGGCGGAACTGGAAGCCCATGCGGTGCTCAAGGCGACAAGCGTGGACGGGGTCTATACCGCCGATCCGAAGAAGGACCCGCAGGCCAAGCGTTATGACAGGCTTGGCCACCAGGAAGCGATCGAGAAAGATCTGCGCGTGATGGATTCGACAGCCTTCGCGCTTGCCCGCGAAAATCGTATGCCTATCATCGTATTTTCGATCCGCGAGAAGGGCGGCATCGAAGCAGTGCTGCGTGGGAAGGGCCGGGCGACGCTCGTCGGATAACCGGCGACGCTGACGAACCGGCTCGACGACAGAGAACAGACATCCGGCTCGCCGCCTGACGGCAAGTGTTCGGGGGATCGCCATGGCAAACGAGACGCACGATATCGATGAAGTGAAACGGCGCATGCAGGGTACGCTCGCCGTGCTGAAAACTGAATTGTCGGGCTTGCGTACCGGCCGCGCATCGCCGCATTTGCTCGACGCGGTGCAGGTCGACGCCTACGGCTCACACATGCCGCTCGCTCAGGTGGCAACAGTCAGCATTCCGGAGCCGCGCCTTATTACGGTCAACGTTTGGGATCGTTCACTGGTCCACGCTGTCGAGAAGGCGATCGTCAATTCAAACCTCGGCCTTTCACCGGCGACTGAAGGACAAGTGCTTCGTCTGCGCATTCCGGAACTCAACGAAGAGCGACGCAAGGAATTGGTCAAGGTTGCACACAAATATGCCGAAACGGCGCGTGTTGCCGTGCGTCACGTGCGTCGTGACGGCATGGATGCGCTGAAGAAACTCGAAAAAGATCACAAGATCAGCAAGGACGATCACGATCGTTTTTCTGCCGATGTGCAAAAGGCCACGGATCAGTCCATCCACGACATCGATCAAATGCTTGGCTCGAAGGAAAAGGAAATCCTCACGGTTTGAGGTCGCCCCCTATGTCCGAGGCTCAGGTTCCGATGCGGGCTGCGCCCGGCTCTGACGTGCCGCGTCACGTCGCCATTATCATGGATGGCAACGGCCGTTGGGCGGCGGGACGCGGACTGCCGCGCGGCGAAGGCCATCGGCGCGGCGTCGAGGCGTTGCGACGCACCGTGCGCACGGCGGGTGAACTCGGCATCGACGTGTTGACGATCTTCTCGTTCAGTTCGGAGAATTGGTCGCGGCCGGCGGCTGAAGTGCGCGAACTTATGGGGCTGCTGCGCCGATTCATCCGCAACGACCTTGCCGAATTGCATCAAAGCAATGTGCGTGTGCGGATCATCGGCGGTCGTGACGATCTCGACTCCGATATTGCGCGCCTGCTGACGGAAGCTGAAGAACTCACGCATGCCAACACCGGCCTCACACTGGTGGTGGCGTTTAATTACGGTGCGCGGCAGGAAATCGCCCGCGCGGCACGCCGTATTGCCGAAGAGGTGGCACAAGGAAAGCTCAGGTCCGAAGACATCAACGCCGAAAGCCTGGGTGGTTTTCTCGACGCGCCGGATTTGCCGGACCCCGACCTGATCATCCGGACAAGTGGCGAGCAGCGTCTCTCGAATTTTCTGCTCTGGCAGTCCGCCTATAGCGAATTGGTATTTGTGCCGACCTACTGGCCGGATTTCGATCGCGCGGCGTTTGAGGCAGCGCTGCGCGAATACAGCCAGCGTGTACGCCGCTTTGGCGGACTCGTTGCGCGCACCGGGTCCTGATTCATGGCGCAAACCGATCCCGTTTCCGGTGCAAACAATGCCGGATCCGCGGCCGGCCATAATCTTATTCTCCGTGTCGTCTCGGCGCTGGTGTTGGCGCCGCTCGCACTTGCGGCGGCCTATGTCGGCGGGCTGGCGTTTATTTGCTTCTGGTCCATCGCGGCGATCGCCGTGCTGTGGGAATGGATCGCGCTCGTTGTCGGATCGGCAAGCCTGTTGGCGTTTCTGGCCGGCGCCGTTGCGCTCGCGATCTCGGCGTTGATGGTGGCACTGGATCGGCCGACGACCGCGCTGCTGGTCGTTGTGCTTGGCGCATTGGCCGGCGCGATATTCACGCGCGCCGATCGGCGCACCGTCGTCGCCTGCGGCATTCTCTATTCGGGCGTCATGCTGTTAGCGCCCGCGCTGCTGCGTGGAGACGATCAATTGGGGTTCATCGCAATCGGCTTCCTGTTCGCGATTGTCTGGACCACCGATATCCTCGGTTACTTCTTTGGCCGCGCGCTGGGCGGGCCGAAGCTCGCGCCCGCGATCAGCCCGAAGAAAACCTGGTCGGGCGCCATTGCGGGCACGGCCGGCGCGGTGATCGTCGCCTTGTTGCTGGCGAGTTTCATCGCGGGAACCAATTGGTTCTCCATTGTATTTATTGCATTACTGCTTTCGGTGGTCGCCCAGGTCGGGGATCTGGTCGAATCCGGGCTCAAGCGCCATTTCGGCGTGAAGGATACGAGCCAACTTATCCCGGGCCATGGCGGGTTCATGGACAGGCTTGATGGTTTTTGGGCTGCCGCGCTTCTCGGGGTGATCGTCGGATTGGCGCGCGGCGGATTTGCCGCGCCGGCTCAGGGGCTGTTGATATGGTGAGTCGATGATCCCAGGCGGCCTCGCGCTATCGCGGCCGGTGCCGGCGTCGGTGTCAGCACCGGCAGAGCGCGGCATCACGATTCTCGGCGCCACCGGCTCGATCGGCGCCAGCACGATTGATTTGATCAAGCGCGAGCGCGGCCGTTTCCGGGTCGAAGCCGTTAGCGCCCGGCGAAACGCGGTCGGTCTGGCCACACTCGCGCGCGATCTTAATGCGCGCTTCGCGGTCGTCGCCGACGATGCCGCCTATGGCGATCTGAAAGAGGCATTGGCTGGATCGGGCATCGAGGTTGCGGCCGGCGAGGCGGGATTGCTGGAAGCTGCCCAACGTCCGTCGGGCTGGGTGATGGCCGCGATCAGTGGCTCCGCCGGGTTGAAGGCCACGCTTGCCGCGATCGAACGTGGTGCGACCGTCGCTCTCGCCAACAAGGAATGCCTCGTCTGCGCGGGCGCTCTTTTCATGCGCCGGGCTGTAGCCGCGGGCGCAACCGTCCTGCCGGTCGACTCGGAGCACAATGCCGTCTTTCAGGCCTTGAGCGCGGGCGCACGCACCGAGGTGCGCCAGATTATCCTGACGGCTTCCGGCGGACCGTTCCGGACCTGGACGCTGGACGCCATCAAGGCGGCGACGCCCGAGCAAGCGCTCCGCCACCCGAACTGGTCGATGGGCCCCAAGGTGACCGTCGACTCCGCAAGTTTGATGAACAAAGGGCTGGAACTAATTGAAGCGCATCATTTATTTGCGCTTCCGTCGGATCAGATCGGCGTCATTGTTCACCCTCAATCCGTGGTCCACGGCATGGTCGAATACCGGGATGGGTCCGTCGTCGCGCAACTCGGCTCCCCCGACATGCGTGTTCCCATCTCCTATTGCCTGGCCTGGCCGGAGCGGATGACGGACGCGGCCCCCCGGCTCAATCTTGCTCAGGTAGCGGAACTGACGTTTGAAGCCCCGGATACGACAAGATTTCCCGCGTTGCGGCTCGCCCGCGAGGCGATGGAGACCGGAGGCGCGGCCCCGACCATCCTGAACGCGGCGGACGAGGTTGCAGTCAGCGAATTTATTGCCGGAAGAATAGGATTTACCGCTATTGCTGCCTTGGTCGAGGCGACGCTGGAAAAAGCGGCCGCCGAGGGACTGATGGCCGAGCCGGGCTCGGTCGAAGAGGCCTTGGCCGTTGACCATGTTGCCAAATCTTTAGCCCGGGACCTCTTGCCCGAAATTGCCGTAAAGGCATCTTAAGAAACTTTTAATCGGGGACAGCCCCTAGAGGGGGCGGGACGAGGGTTCACATGCATTTCGATGTGATGAGTAGCCTCCACGAGCTCGGCGGGGGAATTGTCGGCTACCTGGTCCCGTTTTTGTTTGTCCTGACGATCGTCGTCTTCTTTCACGAATTCGGACACTTCATTGTCGCGCGCCGATGCGGGATCCGCGTGATGGCATTTTCCATCGGCTTCGGCCCCGAATTGTTCGGCTTCTACGATCGCTACGGCACGCGCTGGAAAGTCGCCGCCGTACCCCTCGGCGGCTATGTGAAATTTCTCGGCGATGACAACGCCGCGAGCGTCCCGGATCACGCGGCGTTGGAAAACATGTCCGAGTCCGACAAGGGCGAAAGCTTCATCCATAAATCGGTAGCAGCCAGAGCCGCGGTCGTCGCCGCCGGACCGATTGCAAACTTCATTTTGGCGATTGCCATATTTGCCGTGATTTTCGCGGTTTACGGCAAGCAGACCACCTCGGCGCGCGTCGATACAGTGCAGGCGGATAGCCCCGCTGCCGCTGCCGGTTTCAAGCCGGGCGACCTTGTTGTCGATATCGATGGCAGCAAGATCGACAGCTTTGCCGAAATGCAGCGCATCGTCAGCACCAGCGCCGGCGAAGCGCTGACGATCAAGGTCGAGCGCGGGGGAGCGCCCGTGACGCTCAAGGCGACGCCGACTCTCAGGGAGCTCAAGGACAATTTCGGCAACGTCCATCGTCTGGGTGTACTCGGGATCAGCCGCTCGATGGCGCCGGGCGATGTGAAAACGGAACGGGTCAATCCGATTACGGCAATCGGCTTGGGGGTTGAGGAGACCTGGTCGATTGTGGATCGAACGCTGTCCTACATCGCCGGGGTATTTGCGGGCCGCGAGGCCGCCGATCAGCTTGGCGGTCCGATCCGCATTGCCCAGGTATCCGGTCAGGTCGCCTCAGCCGGATTTGTGGCGCTGATCCACCTGACGGGGATTCTGTCGGTCTCGATCGGGCTGCTGAATCTGTTTCCGATCCCGCTCCTGGATGGCGGTCACCTTTTGTTCTATGGAATCGAGGCCGCCCGCGGTCGGCCTCTGTCGGAGCGCGCACAGGAAGTCGGTTTCCGGATTGGGCTTGCGATCGTCGTCATGTTGATGATTTTTGCAACCTTTAATGACATCATCCACCTTGCCACGTCCTAATCGTTGCCATTGAGCAACTTTTTGAGGGTAAAGGGGAAACCGACGGGGAGTTTCGTTTGCAGCGCGCGCAAAACGCTGTAAAAACCTGACGAAGATCGCCCGACAGACGGCCGAATCCGTAGTGGGGCGGCTGCAAGGGTTATAAAGGGCGCGTAGCGCATGGGACGTGGAGTGCGGGTGGTACGAGGGCTAGCGCTTAGCTGTGTTGTCCTCGGGGGCCTTCTTTTCGGTGCGGCCGTCGTAACTGTTGCGTCTTCGGGCGCCGCGGTTGCGCAAACCGTCAGTTCCATCGTTGTCGAGGGCAATCGGCGTGTCGAAGCCGATACGGTCCGTTCCTATTTCAAGCCCGGCCCCGGTGGCCAGCTCGATGCGAGCCGTATCGATGATGCGCTCAAAGCGCTGTACGCGACCGGACTGTTTCAGGACGTGCACATCAACCGCGCCGGCGGCCATGTGGTCGTCACGGTCGTGGAAAATCCCGTCATCAACAAGGTTGCCTTCGAGGGCAACAAGAAAGCCAAAGACAAACAGCTCACCGCCGAAGTGCAGTCGAAGCCGCGCGGCACGTTTTCGCGCCCGACCGTGCAGGCGGACGTCCAGCGCATTGTCGAGATTTATCATCGCAGCGGCCGCTACGATGTGACGGTCACGCCGCAAATCATCGAACTGCCGAACAACCGGGTCAATCTCGTCTTTGAAATCAAGGAAGGCGAAAAGACCGGCGTCAAGCAGATCATTTTTGTCGGCAACCACGCCTATTCGTCAGGGCGCCTCAAGGACGTCATCAAGACGAGTGAGAGCAACTGGTTGAGCTTTCTGCAGACCACCGACATCTACGATCCCGACCGCATTGAATCCGATCGCGATCTGCTGCGGAAATTCTATCTGAGCCACGGTTATGCCGACGTGCGAATCGTCTCGGCGGTCGGTGAGTACGACCCGAGCAAAAAAGGCTTCACCATCACGTACACCATCGACGAGGGTGCGCAGTACCATGTCGGTACCGTGAACGTGATCTCCAACGTGCAGGCGATCGACCCAAGCGTCTTGCGGTCGAAAGTGCGTTTGAGCGCCGGGAATGTTTATAACGCCGACCTGGTCGAGAAGAGCGTCGAAGCGATGACGATCGAAGCCGCGAAGCGCGGCTACGCTTTCGCGACCGTGCATCCGCGTGGCGACCGTAATGCTGAAACAAAGATCATCAATCTTGCTTTCGTGGTCGAGGAGGGCGTGCGCGCCTACATCGAGCGCATCAATATTCGCGGCAATACGCGTACCCGCGATTATGTGATCCGCCGCGAGTTCGATATCGGCGAGGGCGATGCCTACAATCAGGCGCTGATCAACCGCGCCGAGCGCCGTTTGAAAAACCTCAATTTCTTCAAAACGGTCAAGATCACCAGCGAGCCCGGCTCGGCGCCCGACCGGGTCATCGTGAACGTCAATGTGGAAGAAATACCGACCGGAGAATTCTCCGTTGGCGGTGGCTATTCGACATCCGACGGATTCCTCGCCGAAGTCAGCGTGACCGAACGCAACCTGTTCGGCCGCGGCCAATTGGGCCGTGTGGCCGTGCAATACGGTCAATACGCGCGCGGTATTCAACTGTCTTTCGTCGAGCCTTATCTGTTCGGCTATCGTTTGGCCGGCGGCATCGATCTCTTCTACAAACAGACGCTGGCCAACTCGTACCTGTCGTATGACACAAGCACGCTCGGCACGACACTGAAGCTTGGTATCGCGCTCACCGAGGAACTGTCGATCCAGCCGCGCTATTCGATCTATCGGCAGGAAATTTCGCTGCCTGATTATTTGAACAACTGCATAAGCGATCCTGATTCGCTTTCGCACGTTCCGCCGGGGACCGGCGTTACTCCCAATAGCGCATGCTTCCAAGACGGCGAGGCCTCGCTGCCGATCCGCATCGAACTGTCGGGTGGCCCGACGGTGACGTCCCTTGTGGGCTATACGCTCACGTACAACACCCTCGACAACAACAAGAACCCCACCAGCGGCTTCTACGGCGAACTCAGCCAGGACTTCGCCGGCGTGGGCGGCGACGTGAACTTCATGCGCACGACGGCCGAAGCGCGCAACTATTACGAAGTGTTCCCGGACGTTGTCGGCGTTGCGAAACTGCAGGGTGGCAACATCACCGGATGGGGCGGCAACGATGTGCGCGCGCTCGATCATTTCCAGATGGGTCCGAACCTCGTTCGCGGCTTCCAGCCGGCCGGTATCGGTCCGCGCGACCTGACCTCGCCGACACAGGACGCTCTTGGCGGTACGTTGTATTGGGGCGGCAGCGTCGAATTGCAGACGCCGCTTTACTTCCTCCCGAAGGAAATCGGCATCAAGCTGGCCGCCTTCGCGGATGCCGGCTCGCTTTGGAATTACGAAGGGCCGACAACCTGGAGCGTAACGGGTGAAACCCTGCAGGTCGGCGATGACAAATTGATCCGTTCGTCGGTTGGTATTGGCTTGATCTGGGATTCCCCGCTGGGGCCGTTGCGGTTCGATTTTGCGATGCCGGTTACCAAGGCGAGCTACGACCGCACGCAGTGGTTCCGCTTCAGCGGCGGGACGAAATTCTGATCCTGTCCGCGTATTCTGGCACGGCGCTGGTGACATGACAGAGCCGGTATTCTTGCGTCACACGCACGGTCTCACCGTCGCTGAGGTCGCCGCCTTGACTGGCGCGGCGGCCCCGGCCGCGGCGGTGCAGAGCATCCGGATCATGAATATCGCCCCGCTCGATCGGGCAGGGCCTTCTGACCTGGGATTTTGCGACAGCGGAAACTACGCGGATCAGCTCATTGCGACCCACGCCGGCGCGTGCCTTGTTTCGGCGGCGCTCAAGGATCGAGTTCCGGCACGCACCGTCGCACTCACCGTTCGCCAGCCCTATCGTGCGTTCGTAGAGGTTGGCCGCGCGCTGTTTCCGGAAGCGCTGCGCCCGATATCGCTTTACGAGGCGCAAGGCACCACGGACGGAGCTTTCGTGCATCCGTCGGCACGGCTGGAAAGCGGCGTGAAGGTCGATCCGGGCGCTGTCATCGGGCCGAATGCGGAAATCGGTACCGGCACGGTCGTCGCAGCGAATGCCGCGATAGGACCGGATGTCAGGATCGGCCGTAATTGTTCGATTGGCGCCGGGGCGATCATCACACATGCGCTGGTCGGCGACCGCGTCATCATCCATCCCGGCTGCAAGATCGGACAAGACGGATTTGGCTTCGTGATGGAGGCTGGCAGGCACCTGAAGGTCCCACAGGTCGGCCGTGTCATCATTCAGGACGATGTCGAGATCGGCGCCGGTACGACTGTCGATCGGGGCGCCATCCGCGACACGGTGATCGGCGAGGGCACCAAAATCGACAACCTCGTCCAGGTCGGACACAATGTCAGCATCGGCAGGCATTGCGTGATCGTGGCTCAAACCGGTATTTCTGGCAGTTCGACGCTGGAGGACTTTGTTGTGCTCGGCGCCCGCGTCGGCGTAAATAACAACGTGACGATCGGTGAAGGGGCGCAGATTGCCGCTGTTAGCGCCGTGCATGGCAATGTCCCGCGCGGAGCGCGCTGGGGCGGCACGCCGGCAAAACCGCTGAAGCAATGGTTTCGTGAGATCGTGATGCTTGAGCGCCTTGGGCGCGAGAGAGCGGCGGTCGAGCCGGCCGAAGACGAGGCCTGAAGCGGATGAGGCGCTACCGATGAACGAGGCCGGCACAAGGCTTGAAACAGCGGATATTGCGCAGATCATCAAGATGCTGCCGCACCGCTATCCGTTTCTCATGGTCGACCGCGTCATCGACATTCATGGTGATGAGCGTGGCATCGGCATCAAGAACGTGACCGCGAACGAGCCGCAGTTTCAGGGACATTTTCCCGACAATCCGGTTTTTCCGGGCGTGCTGATGATCGAAGGCATGGCGCAGACCGCGGGCGTGTTGTGCATCAAAGCGATGGCTTCGAGCAAACCGCGCTCCGTCTATTTTCTGACCATCGATAAGGCCAAGTTTCGCAAGCCGGTCTTGCCTGGCGACACCATCGAATATCACATGAGCCGCATCGCGCACCGGAAGATGATGTGGTGGTACCGCGGCGAAGCCAAAGTGAACGGGCAAGTTGTTGCCGAAGCCAAAGTCGGCGCCATGATTTCAGATCCATGAGCGCTGCGATGACCACGATCGATCCTACCGCGCGGATCGAGACGGGGGCGGCAATCGGACGGGACGTATCGATTGGCCCTTACTGTACAGTCGGCCCCAATGCCACCATCGGCGACGGTTGTCGTCTGGTTGCGCAGGTGCATGTTGCCGGGCACACGACAATCGGACCACGAACCGTCATCTATCCGTTCGCCTCGCTCGGCTCGCCGCCGCAATCGGTAAAATATCGCGGCGGCCCCACGCGACTCGTGGTCGGCGCCGATTGCGATATTCGCGAAGGCGTCACCATGAACACCGGCACCGAAGAGGATCGCGGCGTCACCGAAGTCGGCGACCGCTGCTTTTTCATGGTCGGCTCGCACGTGGCGCACGACTGTAAGGTCGGCAGCGACGTGATCTTTGCAAACAACGCCGTTCTCGGCGGCCACGTGACGGTCGGCGATTACGTGGTCTTCGGCGGTGGCGCCGCTGTGCGCCAATTCGTGCGGATCGGCGATGGCGCGATGATCGTCGGTCTGAGCGGCGTGCGCGCCGACGTCATTCCGTGGGGCATGGTGCACGGGCCGCTTGCTAATCTGGTCGGGCTCAACGTGATCGGCATGCGCCGGCGCGGCTTTGCCAAAACAGACGTTCATGAACTGCGCGCCGCCTATCAGGCTCTCTTCTTCGGCGATGGCGAATTCCGCACGCGGTTCGAGCGGTTGCAGGCAAATGCCGCAGCCGGTGCGCTCGTGCAGAAAATGATCGATTTTATTCGCGCGGGTAAGCGGCCGCTCACGATGGCTGTTCACCGTGCCGAACTCGGCGGGGATGCATGAACGCCGTGGCTACCGTTGCGAAAGGTAGCCCGCTCGCCATCATTTGCGGCAGCGGCAGTTTGCCGTTCGCCGTTGCGGATGCGGCAACGAACAGCGGACGAAGCGTCATCCTTTTTGCCATCCGTGGCGCTGCCGATGCCGAGCGGGTCGCGAAATATCCGCACAAATGGGGCTCGGTCGGCCAATTTGGCCGGCTTCAGCGCATGCTGAACGATGCGGGATGTCGCGACGTCGTCTTCATCGGCGGTCTCGTGCGTCCGGCACTGTGGCAGTTGCGGCTCGATTTCAAGACGCTGACGCTGTTGCCGCGCCTCGCCGCGGCGTTTCGCGGTGGCGACAATCATTTGCTGTCGGGCGTCGGCGATATCTTCGAGCGGAACGGGTTTCATCTGCTCGGCGCGCACGAAGTCGCGCCCGAAATTCTCGTTCCGGAAGGTCCATTGGGGAAAACGAAACCGTCCGAGCGCGACCGCGAGGACATCGAGACCGGCCTTGGCTATTTGCGCGCTGCGGGACCCTATGATGTCGGGCAGGCCGTCGTCGTGTCCGGCCGCCATGTGCTCGCGGTCGAGGCCGTCGAAGGCACCGACCGGATGCTGGCGCGCGTTGCCGAATTGCGTGCGGCCGGCCGCATCCCCTCGGCTGCCGGAACCGGAGTCCTGGTGAAGGCGCCGAAGCCGGAGCAGGACCGGCGCTTCGATCTGCCCTCGATTGGGCCGCAGACGGTCGCGAGTGTGGTGAAGGCCGGCCTTGCCGGACTGGCAATTATAGCCGGTGAAACAATTGTGGCCGACCCTGCCGAGGTCGCCGCTGCCGCCGACCGTGCCGATATTTTCGTTGTCGGCATGAAGCCCGGGACAACACGATGAGTCCGGCTGCAGGCGGCGGCCTGCACGTTTTTTTGGCAGCCGGTGAAGAGTCGGGAGATCGTCTTGGCGCGGCGCTCATGCACGCGCTCAAAGCACAGACAGGGGGGCTCGTGCGATTTTCCGGCGTTGGTGGACGCCACATGGCGGAGGAGGGGCTCGCGAGTCTTTTTCCGCTTGGCGAACTGGCCATCATGGGCTTTTCCGCGATTCCGGCAGCTCTGCCGAAAATTCTGCGGCGGATTCGTCAAGCCGCCGACGCGGCGATTGCGGCGTACCCTGACGTTGTCGTCATCATCGACAGCCCCGAGTTTACGCATCGCGTTGCACGCCGTATCCGCAAGCGGGCGCCGAAAATTCCGATCGTCGACTATGTTTGTCCTTCGATCTGGGCATGGCGGCCTCGGCGCGCGCGTGCCATGCGCCGCTACATTGATCACGTCCTCGCCTTGCTGCCGTTCGAACCGACCGTATTGCGTCGGCTTGACGGTCCGCCGGGAAGCTATGTCGGACATCCATTAAGCGAACGAGTCGATGAATTGCGCCCACGCGCCGAGGAGGCGCGCCGGCGAGAGTCCAATCCGCCGCTCATTCTGGTGATGCCGGGTAGCCGTGCTGGCGAAATTCACCGCATGCAAGATATTTTTGGTGATGCGCTTGAACGAGTGCACATGCAAATCGGCGAAATGGAAATCGTAGTGCCGACGGTGCCGCATCTTGCGGCACTTGTGGAGGACGCCGTTGCAAAATGGAGTGTGCCCGCGCGCGTTGTCGCCGATACCGGACAAAAGAATGTTGCATTTCGTCGCGCGCGTGTGGCGCTTACGAAATCCGGCACGTCTACGCTTGAACTTGCAATCGCGGGCGTGCCTATGGTTGCGGCCTATAGGGTGTCCGCGATCGAGGCGATGATCGGGCGGCTATTGATCACAGCCCCATCTGCTATCCTTACCAATCTTATTTTGGGTGAGAACGTAATCCCTGAGTTTCTCCAGGAAGATTGTACCGCCGACCACCTGGCCGAAGCGCTGATACCGCTGTTTAACGACACCGCCGAGCGGCGGCGGCAACTGGCGGCTTTTGCTCGCCTGGACAATGTGATGGAGATCGGCAGCCTTGTTTCGGCCAGTGACCGCGCCGCCTCAATCGTACTCCAGCTCGCCTCCAGCCTTAACCAAACCGGCCGCGAAGCAGTAGCGTCGGGGGCGCCAAGAGCGTAATTTGGGCTGATTCAAGCCTTATGGCCGTAAGCCATTGCTGAACTGGGAACCTGCCGTTGCCCCCTTCTCGCGCCGCGATCACCGCCGTCCACGGCTATCTTCCGCCAGATTTGCTCACCAATTCCGAGCTGGCGCAGCTGGTGGATACGAGCGACGCCTGGATCACTGAGCGCACGGGCATCAAAGAGCGGCACATCCTCAAAGGCGAGGGACTCGGCACCTCACACATGGCGGCCGAGGCGGTCCGCGGCCTGCTGGAAAAAACTCATACCAAGCCTGAGGACATTGATCTGCTGATCTGCGCGACCACGACGCCTGATATGCAGTTTCCGTCTACCGCCAATCTGATCTGCGACATGGTCGGCGTGCGTAACATCGGCAGTTTCGATGTGCAGGCGGCCTGCTCCGGGTTCCTCTATGCGCTGACTATCGCATCGCAATTCATCGCCAACGGCACCTGCCGCAAGATCGTCGTCGTCGGCGCCGACAAGATGTCATCAATCATCGACTACACCGACCGCGCCACCTGCGTTCTGTTCGGAGACGGTGCCGGCGCTGTTCTGCTCGAACCGAGCGAGAGTGGCGACGGCATTATGGATGCGCTGATCCGTTCAGACGGCGCCGGCATGATCCATCTTCATCAGAAGGCGGGCGGCAGCCGGATGCCACCGACGCAGGACACGCTCGATAAACGGCTGCATTACGTTCACCAGGAGGGCGCCGCGGTCTACAAATTCGCAATCGCGCGGATGGCGGAAGTGGCGAACGAGATCATGAGCCGCAACAACTTGCGCGCCGACATGATCAACTGGCTTGTCCCACATCAGGCAAACAAGCGCATCATTGAGTCGACGGCCGAGCGCATGGGGCTGCCGATGAGCCGTGTGATGGTGACGATCCACAAGTACGGCAACACCACCAACGCGACCATTCCGCTCTGCCTGTGGGATTACGAGAGCATTCTCGCGCGCGGCGATCGGATGATCCTTGCAGCCTTCGGCGGCGGGTTCACGTGGGCGGGCGTCTATGTGCAATGGGCCTATGACGGCGCCAAGCGCGCCGCAAACAGCGGCGCGCGCAGCAACGGCAAGAACGGCTAAAGCCTCACACCCGATTATTTCCGCCGCGAGATTGGCGCGTAATCGCGCCGCGTTGCGCCGGTGTAAAGCTGACGCGGGCGGCCGATTTTCTGCTTCGGATCCTCGATCATTTCTTTCCACTGCGCGATCCAGCCGACCGTACGCGCGACCGCGAACAGCACGGTGAACATGGTCGTGGGGAAGCCCATCGCCTTGAGCGTGATGCCCGAATAGAAGTCGATATTCGGATAAAGCTTCTTCTCGATGAAGTATTCGTCATGCAGCGCGATTTTCTCGAGCTCCATGGCGACATCGAGCAGCGGGTCATCCTTGATGCCGAGTTCGGTAAGCACCTCGTGGCAGGTTTTCTGCATGATCTTCGCGCGCGGATCGTAGTTCTTGTAGACCCGATGACCGAAGCCCATGAGGCGGAACGAGTCATTCTTGTCCTTGGCGCGTTTGACGAATTCGGGGATGCGATCAACGGTGCCGATCTCGCGAAGCATGTTGAGCGCGGCTTCGTTGGCGCCGCCATGCGCGGGGCCCCACAGGCACGCACAACCGGCCGCGATGCAGGCGAAAGGATTGGCGCCGGAAGAGCCGGCAAGCCGCACAGTCGATGTCGAGGCATTCTGTTCGTGATCGGCGTGCAGGATGAAAATCCGGTCCATCGCGCGCGCCAGAACCGGATTGGCTTTGTAGTCCTCGGTCGGCACGGCGTAGCACATGCGCAGGAAATTCGAGGCGTAGTCGAGATCGTTCCTCGGATACATGAACGGCTGGCCGATCGAATATTTATAGGCCATCGCTGCGAGGGTCGGCATTTTCGCGATCATGCGGATCGAGGCGATCATGCGCTGATGCGGATCGGAAATGTCGGTGGAGTCGTGATAAAACGCCGAGAGGGCACCGACGCAGCCCGTCATCACCGCCATCGGGTGCGCGTCGCGGCGGAACCCCTGGAAGAACCGCATCATCTGCTCGTGCACCATCGTGTGCCGATTGACGCGGTAATCGAAATCCACCTTTTGCCCCGGTGTAGGCAATTCGCCGTAGAGCAGCAGGTAGCAGGTCTCTAGAAAATCGCCGTGCTCGGCCAGTTGCTCGATCGGGTAGCCCCGATAAAGCAGAATGCCCTCATCGCCGTCGATATAGGTGATTTTGGACTCGCAACTCGCGGTCGAGGTAAAGCCCGGGTCGTAGGTGAAAAGCCCGCTTTCGCCATAGAGCTTGGCGATATCCACCACCTGCGGCCCGATCGTCCCGTCATAGACCGGGAAATCCCAGTTTTTGTTGCCGACTGTCAGCGTGCCGGTCTTACCTTTGGCGTCAGTTTTGGCGTCCATGATCGAACCCTCGATTTGTGAGAGCGAGCGGACCTCGCGAATTGGGTTGCCGGGGGGCGGCGGAGGCCTGCATGGCCTACGGAATCCCGAGGCCGGTTTGGGGTACCCCATTCAAGTGTGCGCTGCAAGGCGCGGTTCAACGCATTGCTGGCTGTTATTTGAGCATGGCTGGCGACAACCAAATGTGGCTGTGGGGTTTGATCGACATTCAGGCGGCCTGATCGCGCAGCCGGGCGAGGCTCTCGTCGCGACCAAGAACAGCCAGCACGTCGAAAATCGGGGGGGAGGTCGTGCGTCCCGTCAGCGCGGCCCGCAGCGGCTGCGCCACCGCGCCCAGTTTCAGGGCCGAACGGTCCGCGAAGGCACGTATGGCGGCCTCGACAGTGGTGGCAGTCCAGTCACTAATCGCCTCGAACTCAGGAATGACCGAAGCAACCATTGCTTTCGCCTCGCCGGTCAGGATCACCTTCGCCTTGTCGTCTGGAATAATTGGCCGAGAGACCCAGATAAATTTTGATAATTCAAATAGTTCAATCAAGGTTTTTGCGCGTTCCTTGAGGTGGGGCATGGCCACAGTCAGCTGGGCTCGCAGCGCCGGCGTCATCAGGTTCGCCAATTCGGCGCCGCCGGCAATATGCGGCAGCAAGTCCTCAAGCGCCGCGACCAAATCGGCATCGGCGCTGCCACGCATATAATGACCATTCAGGCTCTCGAGCTTGGCAAAGTCGAAACGCGCGGGCGATCGGCCGATCTGCGGCAGGTCGAACGTGGCGATCATTTCGTCGGTACTGAATATTTCCTGATCGCCGTGGCTCCAGCCGAGCCTCACCAGGTAGTTGCGCAATGCAACGGGCAGGTAGCCCATGGCGCGGTAGGCATCGACCCCGAGCGCGCCGTGACGCTTGGACAGTT
Source organism: Pseudolabrys sp. (assembly GCA_049793875.1). Lineage (GTDB taxonomy): Bacteria > Pseudomonadota > Alphaproteobacteria > Rhizobiales > Xanthobacteraceae > Pseudolabrys. Next base: position 28,875 of record JBARCH010000130.1, read on the forward strand.
TCGAACCGTCCGGCCCGTGGATGAGCGGTATGTGCGCCATCGACGGCACGTGCCAGCCGAGCGCGTCGTAGATGTGTTTTTGCCGCGCGCCATTGGTGAGATGATCGTCGCCGCGGATGATGTGCGTGACGTTCATGTCATGGTCGTCGACCACCACTGCGAGCATGTAGGTCGGCGTGCCGTCTGAGCGCAGCAGCACCAGGTCGTCGAGGTCGGCGTTCTGCCAGACGACGCGGCCCTGCACCTGGTCCTCGATGACCGTTTCACCTGTGAGCGGTGCCTTCAGGCGGATAACCGGCTTGACGCCGGGTGGTGCCTCGGAAAGATCGCGGTCGCGCCAGCGGCTGTCGTAAAACCTGGAGCGGCCGGCGGCTCGAGCGGCCTCACGCATTTCAGTGAGTTCCTGCGGGCTGGCATAGCAACGATAGGCTTTGCCCTCCGCCAACATCTGCTCGGCGATCTGGCGGTGCCGGTCGGCGCGCGAGAACTGGAAGATAATGTCGCCGTCCCAGGTCAATCCGAGCCAGTTGAGACCGTCGATGATGGCGTTGATCGCTGCGGCCGTTGAGCGCTCGCGATCGGTGTCCTCGATCCGCAGCAGCATCTTGCCGCCGTGTCTACGCGAATAGAGCCAATTGAAAAGCGCCGTGCGGGCTCCGCCTATATGGAGAAAGCCGGTCGGCGACGGGGCAAATCGGGTAATGACGGGTTCGCTCATTGCGGCCCGTGTATCATAATTGCGGCAGAAAATGTCAGCGCATTTGACATTGAGCAGCGCTGCCGGTCATGGCATAGGCCGCGTCAAACATCGCGGCATCGAGACTGGATCGGGTAATGACCACGGACGACATGGCGACGGGTGCAGCGGCAGGGGAAGGCCCCGCCCGGGATTTCATCCGCGATATCGTCAAGGCCGATCTCGATGCTGGACGGATTAAAACGGCGGTCACCCGCTTTCCGCCTGAGCCTAATGGCTATCTCCATATCGGGCACGCCAAGTCGATCTGCCTGAATTTCGGCATAGCCGAGGAATTCGGCGGCCGTTGCCATTTGCGCTTCGACGACACCAATCCGGCCAAGGAAGAGCAGGAATATATCGACGCCATCGAGCGTGACGTGCGCTGGCTCGGCTTCGACTGGGGACAGAACCTCCATCACGCATCCGACTATTTTGAGCGGCTATACGGCTGGGCGGAGGATCTGATCCGTACCGGCAAGGCTTATGTCGACGATCAGACCCAGGACGAAATGCGCGCGCGGCGTGGCACGCTGACGGAAGCAGGGCATGACAGTCCGTTCCGCGGCCGTAGCGTCGACGAAAATCTCGATCTGTTTCGCCGTATGCGTGCCGGTGAATTTCCCAATGGCGCGCGCGTGCTGCGCGCCAAGATCGATATGACTTCCGGCAACATCAATATGCGCGATCCGGTGCTCTATCGCATCCTGAACGCGCCGCATCCGCGCACCGGCACGACGTGGCACATCTATCCAAGCTACGATTTTGCGCACGGTCAGTCCGATGCCATCGAAGGTATCACGCATTCGGTTTGCACCCTCGAGTTCGAGGACCATCGTCCGCTTTACGACTGGTTCATCGCAAACCTCAACGTGCCATCGAAGCCGCATCAATACGAATTTGCCCGTCTCAATCTGACCTACACAGTCCTGTCGAAACGCGTTTTGACCGAATTGGTGCGCGGCGGCCATGTCACCGGTTGGGACGATCCGCGTATGCCGACAATCGCCGGATTGCGCCGGCGCGGTGTTCCGGCGTCCGCCATTCGCGATTTCATCAAGCGCATCGGCGTTGCCAAGGCCAATAGCCTGGTCGACGTCGGCATGTTCGAATTTTCAGTGCGGGAGGCGTTGAACAAGACTGCGTTACGGCGGATGGCGGTGCTCAAGCCGCTCAAGATCGTGATCGAGAATTACCCGGAAGGAAAATCCGAAGAACTCGAGGCCGTCAATCATCCGGACGATCCGGCGGCCGGTACGCGCAAGATCAAATTTGGCCGTGAGCTTTACATCGAGCAGGACGACTTCATGGAAGTGCCGCCGAAAAAGTTCTTTCGGCTGTCGCCCGGCAACGAGGTGCGCCTGCGCTATGCATATTTTGTGACCTGCCGCGATGTCGTAAAAAACGACAAGGGCGAAGTCATTGAATTACGCTGTACCTACGATCCGGCGACAAAAGGCGGCAATGCGCCTGACGGCCGCAAGGTAAAAGCCACGATGCATTGGCTTCCGGTGCAAGATTCGGTCAGGGCCGAGGTGCGGCTTTACAATCCGCTGTTCAGCAAACCCGATCCGAGTGGCGGGGAGAATTTTGCAGCCGATCTCAATCCGAACTCCCTCGATGTGCTCAGCGACGCGCGCATCGAGCCGGTGTTGCTTGACGCCAGGGTGGAGGTGCCGGTCCAGTTCGAGCGCCAGGGCTATTTCTGCCGCGATCGGGATTCGACGCCGGAGCGGCCGGTATTCAACCGGACCATCGGCCTGCGCGACACCTTCGCCAAGGACGTGGCGAAGGACCAATCGAAAACCAAATAATCCGCTGGCTCCCCGGCGCTGAGCCCCGTCTGCGCGCATTGCGGCAGGCCCGAAACGGCGGGAGGTTCACAACCGTTCTCCTAGCCACAACCTGTGGCTGAAGTAGCATGTCCCCGGCACTCGTGGTGGCGTCGGGGTAGATATGGCCGGGCCTGGGCAATCCCAATCGCGGGCAAAAGCATGGGCGGCAGAAATCGGCGCTTCGCGCCGGCGCGCTGAGGCCCTGCTGCCCGGCGGCGTTTCTGAAGCGCTTCGGCAATTGCGTTCTTCGCTCGAACGTTGGGCGGTCGCTGAGGTCGCGCCTGGCCGTCTGGTGCCGTGGCTGCCGGTCGCTTTCGGTGCCGGCATCGTTCTCTATTTCACCGCCGACCACGAACCGGCGTCGTGGGCCGCGTTGCCGGCTGCACTCATCAGCATCGCGATTGTAATTCTCGCGCGGCGACGTGCGGTTGCTTTTCCGCTCACGCTTGGATTTGCGATGCTTGCGTGCGGATTTGCAACGGCAACGATCAAATCGGGTTATGTGGCGCATCCGATCCTCCGCTACGCAGCCTCCAGTGTCGCGCTGACGGGGTTCGTCGAGACGAATGAAGAGCGCGAACGCAGCGATCGCATTGTCTTGAACGTCAATACGATCGAAGGCAGGCGGCTTGAGGAGAAACCGAAACGTGTTCGGCTCGCGGTGCGCAAGGGAACGGCGCCGGCGGTCGGCACATTCGTCGCGCTCAAGGCGCGTTTGTCGCCGCCTTTAGCGCCGCTGCGGCCGGGCGGCTACGACTTCGCGCGCGACATGTATTTTATGCAGATCGGGGCTTCCGGCTACGCGCTCGGCGCGATCAAGCCAGCCACGGCTACAGTGTCACCGAGTCTGTGGCTGCGCTACGCCGCCTTCATCGACAACATGCGCGAGGTCATCGACAAGCGCATCCGCGCCGCACTTCCTGGCGACCGCGGATCGATCGCGTCGGCGCTCATCACGGGAAAACGCGACGCGATCACCACGCCGGTAAATGACGCGATGTATATTTCCAGTCTCGCGCACGTGTTGTCGATTTCCGGCTACCACATGGCGGTGGTGGCCGGCGTGGTGTTCTTTTTCATCCGCGCCATTCTTGCGCTTATTCCGTTCGTCGCGATGCGCTACCCGATCAAGAAGTGGTCAGCCTTCATCGCATTTTTGGCGGCCACGTTTTACCTGCTGCTGTCGGGCGCGGAGGTCGCGACGCAGCGGTCCTTCATCATGATCGGCATTGTGCTGATCGGTATCATGGCCGATCGGCCGGCACTGACGTTCCGCACCATCACGGTTGCGGCGTTTGGGGTGCTGTTGCTCGCGCCCGAAGCCGTGGTGCAACCGAGCTTCCAGATGTCGTTTGCCGCGACACTTGCGCTGATCTCGGGCTATTCGCACGGACTGCCGTGGCGCGCGAGCAGCAACACGTCGCTCGCCGCCCGCGTCGCACTGTGGGGTGGACGAGAGATTGTCGGCCTGATCCTTGCGTCCTTAGTGGCAGGCTTTGCTACGACGCCTTATGCGGCCTATCATTTTCATCGTCTGGCACCCTATGGCGTGATCGCAAATCTGCTGGCGATGCCGGTTGTCTCGGCCTGGGTTATGCCGATGGGCATGCTCGGCGTGCTGGCGATGC
>JBARCH010000131.1:0-2009 GCA_049793875.1 Pseudolabrys sp.
GTTCGAATGCGACTGCGTCCGCCACCACCCATTCTGTCGAAACCCAAGTATTCCGGAGACGACGCCAATTCTGGCGATTTTGGGGAATTCGGCGCGGGCATTGAGTCTCTGCAGACCGCCAGTCGAATGCGACAGGCCATTCGGGCGACTTTTTTTCTGCCCCCGAAATTCGGATTCCCCGAACGGGGGACGGGTCCAAGCAGAGACCAGTTCGATCGTGGCGGTTACGCCGGACTGAAGCCCAGCATTTGGTGCTGGCGAGGCCACTCGGCCGGCAGGTCGGCGAGGCGAATGACGCCCATGCCCCGCGGCAGCCTGCCTTCGATGGCCGCCTTGACGAGGTCTGGCGCCAGGAATGCGAGCGAAATCATCTTGTTGATCTTCCTCGTACTGCACCTCTCGCGCTTCGCGATGCTACCGGTGGTCGCCGATGGATCTGCGATTAATTCGTCAAGCCAACGGCGCCCGCGTGCGATATCAGCAGCACCAGGCGGCGGCCAAGCCGGTCGGCAATGCCGCCGACGAAAGGCGTCGTCAGAAGTTCGCCGCTCCCGTAGCAGCCAAGTAGTAGGCCAATATATTCAGTGGAGATGCCGGCCTCGTTTTGCGCCCAAAGCGCAAAGAACGGCATCAAGACGCCGTCAGATAGTCCGGCAACGAAGAAAATGAACATGCGCGCCGCGCGCCGGCCTCGGCAGCGCCCGGATCAGCGCGATATTCGAATAAAGGAATTGTGAAACTAACGACACGGTCATGCTCCAAGCGTCAGTCCACACTCCGATGCACGATGCAATCGGACGTCGAACCGGCGCATTGGATGACGTGAACGCTTACGACCGCGAAGCGGCATGGATATTTAATCGGACACACATCTCGTGGCAAACAGCAAGCAGCGTCGGGTCAGTGTCCCGCGGTCTTGAGCGCAAGCGTCACATCCCCCCTAGAAATCCGCGGATGTACGAGCCTTCGTCAATGAGCCTCGATTTTGGCAGCGTGGACGACTTTGCCCCACTGCTGTCTTTCCTTTTCAATCACTGATTTTGTTTCAGTCAGGCTGCCGCCCACAGCGTCCATGTTCAGGCCGCGCAAGCGATCCTGCACCGATTTTTCATGCAGAATTTCATCGATCGACTTGTTGAGTTTGGTGAGCACAGCGGTGGGCGTGTTCGGGGGGGCGCTGATCGCGTTCCACGTCGAGGAAATCATTTCGGGATAACCCGTTTCCACCAGGGTTGGAACGTCGGGAAGGCTATCGACGCGCTTGTCGGTCGCGACTGCGAGAATGCGGACGCGGCCCGCCTTGGCGAGACCATATGTCGAGGCAATCGGAAGGAAGCTGCAATCGACGTTGCCGCCGGCAAGATCGTTGAGCGCCGGGCCGGTTCCCTTGTAGGGAACATGCACCATCTTGGTGCCGGTCAGCATCATGAAGAGTGCAGCGGTCAGATGCGATGCCGTGCCGGCGCCTTGCGAAGCAAAGGTCAGCTTTTCAGGATGCGATTTGGCGTATTCGACGAATTCCTTGACAGTTTTCGCCGGAAAATTGCTGCGCACGACCAGCACGTTGGGGATGCGCGACATGACCGCGACCGGCTGGAAGCCAGTCGGCTCATAAGAAAGATTTTTGTATATCCATCCATCAATGGCGAGCGGCGAGCCCGACGACGACAGCAACGTGTAGCCGTCTGGTGTCGCATGGAATACGGCACCGGCGCCCACGTTCCCTGATGCGCTCGGGCGGTTCTCCACCACGAACGGCTGGCCAAGCCGTTTCTCCAATTCCTGTGCAACAATTCGCGTTGTCGTGTCGACGCCGCCTCCGGGCGTAACATTGACGATGATCCGGACCGCGTGTTCGGGATATTCGGCAGCGGCACTCATTTGCGGTTGCGATAGTATGGCTGCGAGCACCAGCAGCCCGCTCACTCCGAGTTTGTCAGTCGATCGCATATTGTCCTCCATTTGTTGCCACTTCCGATGCCATCACGTCTGTCGGCGAAATGGACGCG
>JBARCH010000132.1:0-3751 GCA_049793875.1 Pseudolabrys sp.
CGTTGATCGCGGGACCTTGCGTCTTGCGCTCGTCCGGCGTCATCGAGCCGAGCGTCTTGAGCAGCGCCGACACCGAGCCGCTTTTGCCGAGCGCCGCGACGCGCACGCCTTCGAGCGCCGCCTCGTCATTCGCTTTCGAGACGGCGCCGAGCAGTTCGGTTTCCAGTTGCGCGATGTCCGACATCGGCGTGTCACCACTCTGCGTCATGCGCGGGCTTGACCCGCGCATCCCGCTTAGGTTGGCACGATGCCCGCCTGATCGGGATGGCCGGGACAAGCCCGGCCATGACAAAGAAAGTTTAAGCCTGTGCCGGCAACGCGGCCTTGGCCTTTTCAACGATCGCCTGGAAAGCCGCCGGCTCGTGGATCGCGAGATCGGACAGCACCTTGCGGTCCACCACCAGCCCCGACTTGGCGAGCCCGGCGATAAAGCGGCTGTAGTTCAATCCGAACGGGCGCACGGCCGCGTTCAGGCGCTGAATCCAGAGCGCGCGGAAAGTGCGCTTGCGGCGCTTGCGGTCGCGGAAGGCGTATTGCCCGGCCTTTTCGACGGCCTGCTTGGCGACGCGGATCGTGTTCTTGCGGCGGCCGTAATAGCCCTTGGCGGCCTTGTAGACTTTCTTGTGCTTGGCGTGTCCGGTGACACCACGTTTTACGCGGGCCATGACTGATCTCCTTGCGGTATCTGCAAAACGGTTGACGGAATACGGCTGCCGCCAGGGCAGCCACGAAACACTAATCAGCCGTTCGGCAGCCAGTATTTCTTGATGTTGTCGCCGTCGGTCTTGAAAAGGACGGCGGTGCCGCGATGCTCGCGGATGGTCTTGGTGGTCCGCTTGATCATGCCGTGGCGCTTGCCGGACTGCTGGTATTTGACCTTGCCCGACGCGGTGATCTTGAAGCGCTTTTTGGCGCCCGATTTGGTCTTCATCTTGGGCATTTGGCTCTCCTAAATCGGCGCTTATCGCGGGCGAGGCCCGGGAGGCCGGTTGGTGTTCCGTGAGGAACAATGCTCGGGATTGAGCTTAAATCGCAGCCACGGCAGCCCTTGATGGCCGGGCAGCGAAGGGCGGCGTTATGGCAGAGGCAGTCAATTCTGGCAACCGCGCGGCCGTTAACCTTTGGTCCGCCAACCCGCTATAATCCGCCCCTGGGAGCGGCATGCCGCCGCGGGCTGGATGGGGATGAAGCGTCTTATCGGCGCCTGCCTTTTGCTGGGCGCGGCCATCGTGATCGCGCCAGCGGCGGCGCCCGCAGCAAACGCTTTCGATGGTGCCTGGAGCGTCGTGATCGTGACCGACAAAGGCGGCTGCGACCGCGGCTATCGCTACGACATACAGGTCGCGAACGGCCAGGTCCGCTATTCGGGCGATTCTTCGGTCCGGCTGGCCGGATCGGTCGCAGCGGATGGCGATGTCAAAGTCAGTCTCAGCGTCGGCAAGTCGACTGCGAACGGCGCCGGCCGTCTGTCTGCCACCGGCGGCTCGGGGACATGGCGCGGCAACGGCGACAGCGGACCTTGCTCCGGCCACTGGCAAGCGGAACGTCATTGACGAAAAAGCGCCGCCCTGTGGGGCGGCGCTGCAGCAAGCGTGACCGTGGAAGGTTGGCCGTCGCCGATAATCAGCGCGGCGCGAGCACCATGATCATCTGACGCCCTTCGAAGCGCGGCTCCGACTCAACCTTGGCCAGCGGCCCGGTATCGGATTTCACGCGGTTCAAAAGCTGGAAGCCAAGTTCCTGGTGCGCCATTTCGCGGCCGCGGAAGCGCAAAGTCACCTTCACCTTGTCGCCTTCCTCGAAGAACCGCTTCATCGAGCGCATCTTCACGTCATAGTCGTGATCGTCGATCATCGGACGGAGCTTGATCTCCTTGATCTCGACGACCTTCTGCTTTTTGCGGGCTTCGGCCGCCTTTTTCTGCGCCTGGTATTTGTACTTGCCGACATCCAGGATCTTGCAGACGGGCGGGGTGGTGTTGGGGGAAATCTCTACCAGATCCAGCCCGGCGGCTTCAGCCAAGCTCATGGCGGTCTGGAAATCGACGACGCCTTTGTTTTCACCGGTACTGTCGATCAGCTGTACTTCGCGGGATCGAATCTCCTCGTTGATGCGCGGGCCGTCCTTCTGAACGGGCAGCGCGGACTTCATCGGACGACGAATGGCTTTGTTCTCCTTGTGTTGTTGCGACGTGCCTTTCGCGGCGTACCGCTAGTCGGCAGATAAAGATTGGTAGAAACCGCGGATAAGTCAACGCCGATCCGGCGCCGTTTGTCCATAACAGCAACCGGAGGAACCTCAAATTGTTCAAATTGCGCCGATTTTGTCCTGCCTGCGGGCATCCTCGGCAATTTCGTCATAAAGCTTGAGCGTCCGCTCGGCAATCGCTTCGGCATTGAAATGGCTCAACACCCAGTCGCGTCCGCGCGCGCCGATCGCCCGCCGGGTCTGCTCCGGCATGGCGAACAGCCGCAGCAGGGCGGCAGCAAGGCCTGAATCGTCGCCGGCGGTAAAGCGCAAACCGGTAATGCGGTTATCCGGCACGGTCGGCGGCGTCAGCACAACTTCCGGTCCGGCGCCGAGATCGGAGACGATGACCGGCCGCGTCATGGCCTGCGCCTCGAGCACGGCGCGCTGCACGCCTTCCGGCTGGGTCGCGGCCGACACGACGACCGAGGCGGCGGCGAAGGCGGCCGGCATGTCGCTCACCGGCGCCGCCATGCGGATCACATCGACGGTTCCGGTCATCAGCACGAGGTCCCACAGCTCGCCGGTATAGTGCGTGCGGCCGCGGTCTTCGCCGACGAAAACGCAAAGGAAATTTTTCAGTCCGGCGTTCTTCAGCCGCTGCACCGCGCGCACCGCGATGTGATGGCCCTTGCGGCGCAGGATGCGGCCGACGATGAGGATTACCTTCGTGTCGCGCGTAATGCCCCAGGCATGACGCACGGCCTCGATGCGCTCCTGCGACACGCTGCGCGGATCGAAGGCTTCGAGATCGATGCTTGCCGGGACGATTGCGATGCGATCCCACGGCGTGCCGTAGCGATCGTTGATGAGTTGCGCGATCTGTTCGCTCGCCGCGATCACGCGCGCGCCGCGCGCCATGACGCCGTTGTAGTAGCGTTTCAAGACGTTCTGCTCGCGGAAGCCCTTGTACCAGCTCGTCACGAACGGCACGCCCGCGATCCGCGCGGCAAAATATGCGCTCCAGGCCGCGGCGCGCCCGTGCGCATGGATGACGTCGCATTGCCGTTCGCGCGCAAGCCGCACCAGCGCCATCGCGTTGCGCAGGATCGTGATCGGATTTTTGCTTTCCATGTTGCGCGCGATGAATTCGCCGCCGGCCGCCGTCAGGTCGGAGACCAGACGGCCGGCGCGCGCGACGACGATCGCGCGATGGCCGGCGCCGGAAAGGATACGAACGAGCGCGACAACGCCGGCATCGGCGGCGCCGACGTCGAGTGTCGGCGCGACCATCAACGCGATGATCGGCTTTTGTCCGGACGCTTTTTTTCGTTTGCTTTTGAGGGTCGTGCCGCGCGTCCTGGAGCGGGGACCGGGCTGCAGGTCGGGCGCGGAAAAACTCGACATTACCATCGACCTCGACATCGTCGGCCGCCGCGCCTGCGGGTCGGCCGTTACACTTTACCCCTTACCTCAACCCCAATTTCCACGGCCGCGGCGCGCGCCGATAGTGTTGATCGCGGCTTCTTGCCGGCAAATACTCAGCCATCGCGCGCCAATAGCG
>JBARCH010000133.1:0-1635 GCA_049793875.1 Pseudolabrys sp.
CGACCGCCAATGTCATCGAAGCGACGTTCGATGCCATTACGACGACGCTGCGGAAGGGCGACGACGTCAAAATCATGGGCTTTGGTAATTTCCGAGTGGACAAGCGGGCGGCCCGCGAGGGCCGTGACCCGCGCACCGGCGAGCCGGTCAGCATCAAGGCGTCGAGACGCCCGCGGTTCAGCGCGGGCAATGGATTGAAAGAGGCGGTCAACAGCTGACTGCTTCATTCGCCTGTTGAGGGTATTTTCGCGACGCGGGCAGGGCCTGCCGGCCTTGGGTGTGTTTGCGGGCATTTGTCTCGCATGCGCGAGGCTTGCCTTACCGATGCAGTGCTTGCCCATGCGGTGCGTTGAGGCGATAAAGGGCCGATCGGGCGATTAGCTCAGTTGGTAGAGCGCCTCCTTTACACGGAGGATGTCGGCGGTTCGAGTCCGTCATCGCCCACCATCAAAAACATGCCGTTCAATCCGGCTGGGCAATCTGCTGTCGCACCCGACCTGGCCTTCAACACCGCAGTCAGCTTCATCACCAACACCAACTGGCAGAACTACGGCGGCGAAAGCGCCATGTCCTACCTGATGCAGATGCTGGGCCTGACGCACCAGAATTTTCGTTCGGCGGCGACCGGTATCGTGTTGGCCATAGCGCTCATTCGTGGCTTCGCGCGCGCATCGGCTAAAACCGACCGCCGTGTGGGACCCCGCGCATACTGAGGACACACCTGCGTGTCTCCATCGGCCAGCTACGCCAGAAAATCGAAGGACAGCCGGACGATCCGCGGATTGTCCTGACGGAGCTAGGAATCGGTTATCGCATCGCAGACGCGTGACGGTGCAAGCGATTTCGCCAACCGGCGTCGTCATACGCCTCTTGGCTTTTGCAAACGTGAACAGGGTCTGGAAGTTATTGCCAATTTGTCGCATCATATGTGCGAGCGGATCAGAACTCGATTGCATGAGAGGGAAAGATGGCGATCCATTTCAACCAGAGTACGATCGCGCCGATTGTGACGGCCAATGGCGTCACGCGCCAGCCGCTGTTGAACAAACAGCGCGTGCCGGAAATTCTGTTTGAACTCGATCGCCTGACAATTTCACCGGGCGGTCACAAGACGTTGGCGGTCGCGCGCGATGAACTCGCCTGGTTCCAGATGATCGACGGTGGCGCGACCATGCACGCCGCGGGACGTCAATTGGCGATCACGGCAAGCCATATCGGTTTGCTGCCTCCGGGTTTCGAAGGCTCGCTTGTGAGCGATGCTGGCGCGACCCTGTTGTTCGCTTTGGTGCCTCATGTGGAAATACTTGATCCGGCCATTAGCATCGATCCGCCGCCTTTTCGCGTCATGGACTGGCAGGACGAGCCGCTGCTGCAATCCGAGCACGACGCCCGTAAACGAATCTATATCGTAACCCCGAAGATGTTCGGGACCAGGGCGATCCGCGGCGAGATGATCATCTACCCGCCCGGCACTGAATGCCCGGTGCACCACCACCAGGGAGGCGCCCATTTCATGTTCTTCCTCGCCGGGCAGGGCACCTGTTACGCGGGTGCCGATCAGGTCATGCGCGTACGGCCCGGCGACATCGTTTATTATTACGACCTCGAGCCGCATTGGGTGAAGGGCGGCACCGA
>JBARCH010000134.1:0-2610 GCA_049793875.1 Pseudolabrys sp.
AGTAGGGACATCCCATGCCGCCGAAAAGAGTTGATGCATTTGATGTCTATGAATTTCAGGTCGTCATTGCCGAAGATAAGGGGCATTTCACTGCTATCGGTCGCGACAAGAGGGGAACAGAAGTACAAAGATTTACGTCAATAAATTTAGACGATGCGAGGAATGAAATTCGTCAGGTCCTCAGCGCCCTCTCTGATGATTTTGTTGGCTACCAGGGTGCAATTAATCAGTTCTTACGGGTGTATCCAAAAGGTTTTGAAGACCCGTTCTTTTTGGCTGACGAGCGTGCTTACAAACTAAAAGCTCATGAGAAGGCAAAGATTTTACTCGGGAAGGAAGTTCTCGTGGAACAGATTAAAAACCACAAATATTCCGACGTGTGCGCTTCTGCGCGGAAAGTCTTTATCAATCTAATATTTCCGAATGAAGGAATGGCATTTAAGAGTTTCGTCGAAAGGCCTAAGAATGCGGAAGCATTTTGCCCGAGATTTTTTCAATTGCTTTATGGCTTAGATTTTGATTCAGCGTTTGACGATTTAAGTGCGCTGCTTGCCCCCGCCGGCGCTGCCAAGTGGACCATTTTGACTTACTGGCCATTTATTCTTTTCCCTGATCGACATGTTTTTATGAAGCCTGAAGTTGCTCAGGAAGCTGCCCGACGACTTGGAGATAGTTTTGACTACCAGAGTCGCCCGAGCGCAGCCGTGTATTTCAAATATCTTGGCTTTGCGAGACGGCTTCGCGAGAATATTTCTGATCTTGAGCCTCGAGATAATATCGACATTCAGACATTTATGTACGCGGTGGGGAAAAGTGGATTTGTAAGAGAAGGCGAAAAGCAGCGCAGGGAATGGGAGCTTCGGCGTCACTAAGGCGCTTTCCCTCTTTCGTAACTTTATCTCTTTTGTAGCTAAATATTGCTCGGCGACGCCAAGAAGATGACCGAGAGCATCGTTAAGGCGATGTAAGTCCGAGGTTATTTTTTCGGCGTTTTATCGCTTCATAAAAGCCCGAAGCAGCAGCGAAATCACGGCACCCGTTCCGGTCACGGTGGCAAACAGCACGGGCGCGCGGCTCCATCCGAACGTGTCTACGACCGCGGCCATCGCTGCCGGCCCGAGCAGGTTGCCGATGTTGCTCGCCTGAGTGATCAGGCCGAGGGCGATCCCAAGCACGGCCGGCACGGGTGTGAATTTAGGCGCGGCCGCGTAGATCGAAGCCGGTATCATGCCTGTCAGCGCTAGGCTGACCGATGCCAGTGTCGCAACCGCTGCAACCGGCAGCGCGCTCGAGAACACGCCAAAGCCGGCGCCCGTGGCAAAGGCGAACGCGCCGGTCGCGATCGCCCAGAACGGCACGCCAAGCCGCATCATTGCACTTGCCGACATATTGCCGAGCGCATTGGCGGCGACGGTGATGGCCACGACCGCTCCCGCGCCGGCAATCGAAAGTCCCATGCGGTCGACCAGCAGCACAGGCAGTAGTCCGGTCATCGACGCATACTGAAAAGTGTAAAGACCGAACATGATGGCGAGCAGCACCGGCCCCGGCTTGCCGAGCACTGCGCGGACGTTGGCGCCCGTCTGGGTTGCCGTTTTCGCGACGACCGGCTCCTTGAATTCGAAGGCAAGTAAAATCATTGCGTAACCGAGAACGATAACGCCGTTGACGATCCACATTGCCTGCCAGCCGAACGCCATCAGATGTGGCCCGGCCAGAATCATGATGAGCGAACCGGTCGGCATGTAGGCGCCCCAGAATGCCAGCACCATCTCGCTGTCGCGCGGGGCGGCGATCGTGCGCAACAGACGGGGAATGGCGATCACTGCCATCAGGAAGCCGCAGCTTTCCACGACGCGGGAGGCGATCAGCATCGTGCCGTTGTGCGCGAGGGCGCCCGCGAGGCTGCCGAGCCCGCAGGCGATCAAGCCGGCGATCATGGTCTTGCGGGCTCTGAAGAGTGAAATCGCGATGCCGGCCGGCAGGCCGCCGAACGCGCCGATCAGGCCATAGGCGCCGATGATCCAGGACGCGAAAGTCAGCGAAAGCCCGAGTTCTTTTTGCAGAACCGGCACGGCGATCACGGCCTTGCCGATCTGCAGGGCCACGATCACGCCGGCCAGCAGCAGGGCGGCGACCGATCCCCAGGGAGTCTTCACGGGCATTGAAATGGTGGGCCTGTCTTTGCGAGGCGCGTTCAAAGCGCTCGATACATAACATAGGCGTCGACGAAACCATGCTTCGGATGCTCGAACGCGCCGAGCAGGGTGCCGGCGATCCCGAAGCCGCACGATTGCCACAGCCGCACCGCGCGCTGGTTCGACGCGATCACGAAATTGAATTGCATGGCGCGAAAGCCGCGCTCGCGGGCGCGCGCTAGGGAGTGCTCGCACATCGCCCGCGCGGTGCCGCGGCCATAGGCATCCGGCGCGACCATGTAGCCGCAATTCGCCACGTGCGCGCCACCACCGCGCGTATTGGCGCGCAGATAATACGTGCCGAGAATCTTGCCACCGTCATCGGCGACGAACACTTCGTGGCCCGGCGAATGCCAGTAGGCGAGAGCGCCGGCGCGGTCCACATCGCGCGGAATCGGATAGGTCTCGCCGG
>JBARCH010000135.1:0-16261 GCA_049793875.1 Pseudolabrys sp.
CTGCTGGCACTAACATTCAACCCTGACCACCTAATGGGGGCCGACCATGAACGCTCGTGACAAAGTGAAAATCAGTCAGACATCCGATCGTTAATCCGGTTTCTCTGTGGTCGCTAGCCCCGCAGCAGCAACTGTGCAGCGACCGAATTCTCAGACTGAGTTGGCCAATGTAAGGTGCCACTATGCAGATTCTTGCGGCGACGGATTTCTCCACTCGCTCTAACCGCGCCATACGACAGGCCGGCTTGTTAGCGCAGGCTCAAGACGCTCAGCTTCATCTTCTGCATGTTGTTGACGACGACCAGCCAGAAGACCTGGTCGGCATGGAAAGGCGCGAGGCAGAACGAGTTCTGACGGAGCAGATGAGCTCAATGCCGGAGCTTGGCGGAGTTCAGTGCCGTCCCATGGTGGTTACGGGCGATCCCTTCGACGGGATTTTGCGGGCCGCTGCGGGGGTCCGCGCGGACCTCGTTGTCATGGGCTCCCATCGCAAGCAGTTTCTGCTCGACATCTTTATTGGCACCACCATCGAACGTGTGATCCGCAAGGGGGCTTTCCCCGTGTTGATGGTCAACAATGAGGCGCAGCGGCGGTACGAGAAGGTCATCGTACCATTGGATATGTCAGAGAGCTCGGTTGATTCGCTTCGGATCGCTCAGTCGACAGGATTGATCAGCGACAACCGCGCGACGCTCCTTCATGGTTTCTGGCCGATCGCCAGAAGAAAAATGTTCACTACAGGAGCCGATCAGGCGAGCATGGACGAATACGTTGCGAGCGAACGCCAAGGGGCGATGGACGAATTGGCCACGTTCCTGGTAGCGAACGATCTAGGCGGTGGTGGATGGTCTCTGCGCATCGAGGAGGGGGGCGCCATGGAAGTTATTTCCAGCGCCGTCACCGAAATGCGTCCCGATCTCTTGGTCATGGGTACGCATGGTCGCTCGGGGCTGCTCAGAACGCTCATCGGCAGCGTGACTGAAGAGGCGCTACGCTCATTAAGCGTCGATATTCTCGCGGTTCCTCCTACCAGACGATGAGCATCACCCGGGGTCAGGTTCGTTTGTTACGCATCGAGTGATGGCCGATTGGTGTTCTGCTCAATGTCTCCGTTATTTTTAGATCGGTCGCGCAGCAGTGCAGCATGGACCAGAATCGTCAGGGTGATAGGTGTTGTCACCGTGACGAAAACAACGATGAGTACCTCGTGCAGCACCGGTCGGGTCCCCAGCGTCGAGAAGTAGACCATCGATGCAATCCCGACGCAGGCGGTCCCGAGTGTCGTTCCAAGCGTGGGCGCATGGACCCGTTCGTAGAAGGTACGCAACCTCAGCAGCCCCAACGATCCGATCAGCGTGATCGCGGCACCGCCGATCAGGAGAACCGCCGTCAGGATCGCCGAAAGAACAGGGACTTCCGTCGCTTCATTCATTCGATCACCTCACCACGAAGCAAGAACTTGGCAAGCGCCACCGTTCCCACAAAACCCAGCAGTGCAATCATAAGCGCCGCCTCGAAGTAGAGTGAGCGGCCTGATCTGATGCCGAACGCCAAAAGCAGCAGCATCGCGCTCACGTACAGCGTGTCGAATCCGACAATCCGGTCCTGCGCCCTTGGACCCCAAAGGACGCGGAATGTGCCGCATCCCATCGACAAGGCCAGCAATACCAGCGCGGCATTAACCGACCAAACAAGGACCATACTCATGCAAATATCTCCAGCAGCGGCCGTTCGTAGCGGGATTTTATGGTGCGGACCCACTCGCTCTCGTCGACCAGGTCGAGGACGTGAATCGTCAGCGTTCCACTTGCTGCGTCGAACCCGACCCACAGCGTTCCGGGTGTCGACGTGATAATGCCGGCAAGCGTTGCCAGCCCATAGGGATCGCGGAGCTCAAGCGGGATATTGACAAAGCCCGAAGTTCGCTCCCGCCGTCCAAGGCCCAAGACGATACGCGCGACGGCGAAGTTGGACCGGACAATGTCAGCCACTACCAAAGCAGCTAAACGGAAGATGGCGCCCGGCCGCCGCAGACGGGCTTTCGGCGGGTCGAGCGCCGCGAGGGCCCAGCCGCCGACAAGCGCGGCGGCGCCGCCGAGGAGGAGTTGCCCCAGTGAAAGCGTCCCGGTGAGCAACAGCCACAGCACGAGAAGGCCGGCGCTTATCAAAGGAAAGGGCAGTAACCGTGTCATGTCCCGCCCACCGACGCAGTCGGGCGCTGGGCCGTTGCGCCAAGAACCCCGCGAACATAATCCTGCGGAGCATGCAGCGACTGCGCAGTGGCCTGCATGAAACGCATGATCGGGCCGGCCTCGATCGTCTGCATCGCGCACAGAATCAGAAGGATGACGACCGGCGCCATTTCGATCAGCCGCACGCGTGGCACGGTTCGATCCGGCGAGGCCCAGAATGCACGGATTCCCGCTCGCGTCATGGCGATGAGGCTCGCCAATCCCGACAGGATCAGCACGACGAGGAATGCCCAGGCAGCCCCCGACACGCCGCTGCCTCCTGCCGGCGGATTGAGCGCCGCCGTCAACAGCGCGAATTTGGCAATGAACCCCGAGAGCGGAGGAAGGCCGGAGATGACAAGCGCGCAGACGAGAAAAGCCAAGCCGAGCACACCCATGGTGGCTGGAATCGCGATGCCGACTTCCTCCGCGTCCTCCACTTCATCGTCTTCACCATAGGCTTCGCGGGTGACCGCGAGAACGTCGGCGCCGGGCTCACGGCCCCGCTCCACAAGCTCGATCAGGAGGAAGAACGCGCCGAGGCCCAACGTCGAACTGATCAGGTAAAAAAGCGCTCCGCTCGTGACGTCGACCTGCCCCAGACCTGTGGCGGCGAGAACCGTTCCGGAGGACACAAGCACCGAGAAGGCGGCGAGCCGCGCCATGTCCTGCGCAGCCAGACTCCCGATAGCGCCGAACGCAATGGTCGCCATGCCGCCCAGCAACAGCCATTCTCCGCCGAACTGCGCCGATGCCCCCGCGTCGTTGCCGAACAAGAGCAGCCATAGCCGCAGCAAAATGTAGGCGCCCACCTTGGTAAGAATTGCGAAGATCGACGCTACCGGCGGGGATGCAGCGGCATAGGTTGGCGGCAGCCAGAAACATAGGGGCCACATTCCCGCCTTGACCAGAAAGGCAATGCCAAGGATGCCGGCACCGGCTTCCAGCAACGCTCGGTCCTCTGCGCGGATCGCCGGGATGCGCGCCGCGAGATCCGCCATGTTGAGCGTTCCGGAGACGCCGTAGATCAGACTGACGCCGATCAGAAACAACAGCGACGCCGCGAGGTTGATCACAATGTAATGCAGCCCGGCCTTGACGCGCGTCAATCCAGAGCCATACAGCGCGAGACCATACGAAGCCGCAAGGAGAACCTCAAAAAAAACGAACAGATTGAAAAGATCACCGGTGAGGAATGCACCGTTGATCCCCATGAGAAGGAACTGAAACAGAGGATGGAAAAGTACCCCCACGCGGTGCCAGCGGGCCAGCGAAAATACAACCGCGGCGGCCGCGAGGAGACTCGTCAGCAGCAGCATGAGGGCGGACAGCCGATCCACGACGAGCACGATCGCAAATGGCGCCGGCCAGTTGCCAAGGCGATACACTCCCATCACGCCCGTCGGGGCAGCATCGGCAGCCCGAAGCAGCGCGATTGCAACACCGACGAGTACGAAGGTGGACACAACATTGAGCGCAGCATCGACATTGCGGCGACGCTCACCACCGAGAGCGAGCATCACCGCCCCGGCGAGTAGCGGCAGCACCACTGGCGCAATCATCAGGTGGTCGCTCAGATGGCTCACGATTCCGGCTCCCGTCCGTCGACATGGTCTGTGCCCGTTAAGCCGCGCGAGACGAGTAGCACAACCAGGAACAGCGCCGTCGTTGCGAAGCTGATGACGATTGCTGTCAGGACGAGCGCTTGCGGCAGCGGATCGGCGAACTGCGCGGGATCGCCGGCCGCTCGCACCGCAAGGACCGGAGGCGCATCGAGCCTGAGCCGTCCCATGGCGAGGATGAAAAGATTGACGGAATAGGAGAGGAGCGACAGTCCGATGATGACCTGGAACGTGCGCGGTCGCAGGATCAGCCAAACGCCCGAACCGGCGAGCGCGCCGATGCCGAGGGCAATGAGCATCTCCATCATTGCACCTCAGCCATCGGAGGTGCCGTAGGCGCGTCGGGTTCGCGGCCGCCCGGCGCGCGATGGCTTCGTATCGATTGATGCGCGATCGCGATCAGCATCAGAACGGTGGCTCCGACGACCAGCGCGAACACGCCGAGATCGAACAGGAACGCACTCGCCATCGGAACAGCGCCAATAAACGGGATCTCGATGTAAGAAAATGACGAACTCAGGAACGGTCGATTGAACAGCCACGCGGCCATGCCGACACCGGCTGCCAGAAGCAGGCCGATGCCCATCCAGCGCACCGGCAGGACGCGCAGGCGCGTCTCCACCCAAATCGTTCCTCGAGCCATGTATTGGAGGATGAATGCGACAGCCATGGTGACGCCGGCGACAAATCCCCCGCCAGGCTGGTCGTGCCCACGCAAAAGCAGGTAGATGGCTGCTACGATGATCACGGGGAAAAGCACCGTCATTATGAGCGCGGGGACGGCCATCGCACTCCTGAGCGTGTCGCCTTTCTGACGATCCGCGCGCGCCTCGTCGTAGAGATCTTGAGTGCGCTGTTGCTCCGGCACTGGAACGCTTTCGGCAGCAGGGCGGAATCGCCGCAGCAACGCATAAACGGTGAGCGCGACGATACCGAGCACCGTGATCTCCCCGAAAGTGTCGAAGCCGCGGAAGTCCACCAGGATCACGTTCACGATGTTGGTGCCGCCGCCCTGGGTATACGCGTGCTCGACAAAGAAGCGCGCTATACTGTCCGGTGCCGGGCGGGTCATCACCATGTAGGCAAGCGCTGCCAATCCCGATCCCGCCGCGGCTGCGATGGCGAGATCGCGGACGCGATACCATCTGATGATACCCGACGAGGGGGTCGCGGTGCCGATCCGCTGGATGCGCTTCGGCAGCCAGCGCAATCCGAGCAGAAGCAGGACCGTGGTAACGGCCTCCACCACCAGTTGGGTGAGCGCCAGATCCGGGGCGGAGATCCAGACGAAACTGACGCAGGTCACCAGGCCGGCGCCACCGAGCAGGACGAGTGCCGCGAGACGATGGAATTTGGCCTGATACGCCGCGGCCAAGGCGCAAGCGATGCCCACGGCCCACACCATCCCGAACGCAAAATCGAATGCTGTTCGCGTCGAGCCTTCGGACCCAAGCCCGCGCGCGTAGATCGGCGCTAAACCGGCGAGCAACGCTGCGCAAACCAGCAACTGCAATTGCGGCTGCAGCCGCCGCGTGCCGAGGAGATCCTGCAGCCATCTTGCCAGACGCCAAGAGAGGGTCACAAGCACGCGCTCGAAAATGCGCTGACTGTTGATGTAACGCAGCAGCGGCGGACCTTCGCTGACAAGCAGGTAAGGGCGCGACACGGAGTACACAATCACGCCGCCGCAAATCGCGACGATGCTCATCAAGAGTGCGGGAGTAAAACCATGCCACACGGCGAGACTATATTCGGGAATCGCAGGACCTAGCACGGCGCGTGCCGCGGTTTCGAGCAACGGGCCAACGGTCATGGCGGGTACGATGCCGACCACAAGACATGCCAGCACGAGAAGCTCTGCCGGAAAGCGCATCAGGAACGGCGGCTCATGCGGTGCGCGCGGCAGATCGCGGGGCGGGGGACCAAAGAAGACGTCTCGTATAAAGCGCAGCGAGTAAGCGACGGTGAACATACTCGCGACCGTGACCATGTAGGGCAGCGCCTGATCTACGAGCGAGTTGTCGTGGATCTCGATCGTCTCGGCGAAGAACATTTCCTTTGACAGAAAGCCGTTGAGAAGCGGTACGCCGGCCATCGCAGCGGCAGCGACCATGGCCAGCGTCGCGGTGATCGGCATGAAGCGCCGCAGGCCGCTAAGGTGACGAATGTCGCGCGTACCGGTTTCGTGGTCGATGATCCCGGCGGCCATGAACAACGATGCCTTGAAGGTCGCGTGATTCATGATGTGGAAAATGGCAGCGATCTGTCCGAGCGGAGTATCGAGACCGATCAACAGCGTGATCAGTCCAAGATGGCTGATGGTGGAATAGGCGAGCAGCCCCTTCAAATCCTGTTGGAACAGGGCAAGAAAGGCACCCAGGATGAACGTGATCAGGCCGGTTGACGCGACCAGCCACAGCCACTCGTTCGTCCCGCCTAACGCGGGCCAGAGCCGCACCAGAAGGAACACACCGGCCTTCACCATGGTGGCGGAGTGCAGATACGCAGAGACTGGCGTCGGAGCCGACATCGCGTGCGGTAGCCAGAAGTGAAACGGAAACTGCGCGCTTTTTGTTAGAGCACCGAGAAGGATCAGGACGAGCGCGGGGGTATAGAGCGCGTGCGCGCGGATGACAGCGCCGGACGCGAGCACGCGATCAAGATCGTAGCTGCCGACAATATGCCCGAGCACCAGCACGCCGGCGAACAGGCACAGTCCGCCCGTCGACGTGACGATCAGCGCCATCCGGGCGCCATCCCGCGCCTGCGGTTTCTGGTGCCAGTAGCCGATCAACAGGAAGGAAAACAGGCTGGTCAATTCCCAAAAGAAGACCAACTGGACCAGGTTGCCCGAGAGCACGATACCAAGCATCGCGCCCATGAATGACAACAGGAACGAGAAGAAGCGTGGGACGGGATCGGCGGGCGACATGTAGTAGCGCGCGTACAGCACCACCAGGAATCCAATGCCGGTGATCAGTCCGGCGAGCACCCAAGCGAAGCCGTCCATCCTCAAACTGAACTCGAGGCCGAGTTCGCGAACCCACGCCGCCTTGTATTCGAGCACGCCGCCTCCGCCGAGCCGCGGGTAACTTGCAACCACCAACACGAAAGCGATCAGAGAGACGATTCCGGCGAGGTAGGCCTCAGCGTTGCGGGCATTTGCGCGAAACAGCGCCGCAAGACAGCTTCCGGCAAAGGGCAGCGCGATGAGCGCAATCAGGAGTGATGCAGAGGAGATCGCCATTCGCTATCCGGCTCACGTCGGGAAGGTCGGTTTGTCGGGCTTGCGTCCTATATTGCCGTTCTTGGCGTTTTGGAATCTGCTCTGGGAGTCACCACCCACCTCATGATTGGTTCGATCGCCGCGAGGCTCGCAACACTATAAGCAAGGTCTCTCCGTGAGACGACTAACGCTTTCGGTAGTCTTTCATGCATCTACGATGGCGTCATATAAGATATAATGTGGACCAGCCCGCGAGGGTTTCTCTGCCCTTCGCCAGACAATTTATGAAAGTCGACGGCGGCTATGCCATCCCGACTGTACACCTGACGTTGCGCTAAAGCCTCCGCCGATCAGGATGTCGGATTGCTGGCCAGCACGACGGTCGAAGTGCGTCGTCTTTCACGCCCGGATCTGATGGTGGAGATCGAAGCAATCGCGATGCTTGAAAGCTGATCAAACGATCATGGCCGAAGAGGCAACTGCGATCCGCTCGACGCGCGCTGGAGGATAAGCAAAGGCAACTACAAATCTGCCGGAGGACTCCATACACGCTCGGCGATCTTTTCGCGGGCCATTTCATGCAGCAGGTCGCAAAAGCGATCTGCCGCGAAACTAAGCGATCGTGATTTTGGCCTCGCGATCAGCCAAGTAATATTGAAGCCAGAAATACGCCGGAAGCTGAGCTTCCTTTCCTTGACCAAGGCTCGCACACCGCAAGACGGTAGTACAGTGTAACCGAGCCCGGCCAAGACGAGATCGGTCATCAGCGGCAATGTATTAGCCTCGATCCGGATATTCGGACGTTTGCCGAATTGATTGAGCCGCGATTCCACGGTGAGGCGCAGGCTGTTTGGTCTCGTCGTCAGGATCAGCGGAAGTTCTGCGAGTTGTTCGATCGATATTTCGTATCTTGACGCGTAGGCGGCGTCCGGTGGCCCGACAAGGAGCATCGGCTCGGTCCCGAGCGGCTCCGCTGTGACGCTGCGCATCGGCTCATGAATATTCGTCACGGCTAAATCGAGAATGCCGGCTGCGATCAAGTCGCGCAATTCGCCGCTCGTCTCTTCGCTCACCCGAACACTAACGCGCGGATACATTTTGCAAAAGCGTTCGATCAGCGGGACTGCGAGCAAAGTGCGCGGCGAGGGCGGGATGCCGAAGGCGATCTCTCCAGTCGGCTCGGCGGATGCCGCCGACACGTCGCTTTTCAGCGAACGGAGCTGGCGTTCCAGCCCGCGCAGGCCTTCGTGCAAGCGTTTGGCGGCTTCGGTCGGCGATACGCCGCGGCCATAGCGAACGAACAACGGCGTCTCGAATTCCTGCTCCAGTGCTTGTACCTGCCGGGTAAGGGTCGGTTGTGACACGCGCAACGCCTGCGCCGCGGCGCTCAGGTTGCGGTGTTCCATGACGGCGAAAAAATAATAGATCTTCCGCAGGTCCATGGGAGGTGTCCGGCTTGCAGCGGGGCAAATCTCGCCGCGACAGTTATACGCAGCCTGTATGAGTTGTATAGAAATAATGCGATTGCTGCATGTAGCGCCGGTTGCTACCGTTTAGGCAAGACCCGCGAACGGGCTCGGATCATTGGGAGAACGACCATGCGTTTCTGGCTGCGTCTGTGTGCCTGCCTCTTCGTCGCGACTGCGTTCATGCCCGCGCCCGGCAATGCGCAAGCGCCGATCCGTATCGGCGTGCTGTTGCCGCTCACTGGGCCATTCGCAAAGAACGGCATCGAGAATTGGGAAGCCATGAAGATCGCGCGCGACATGATCAACGAGCGCGGCGGTATCAACGGCCACAAGATCGAGTACCTCGAGGGTGACGCCACAACGCCTGCCGCAGCGATCAGCGAGACCGAACGGCTGATCACCAAGGAAGGAATCAAGATTACGACCGGTTCTTTCGCCTCGCCGCTCGCCATCGCGGTCAGCCAGGCGGCGGAGCGGCACGGCGT
This sequence comes from Pseudolabrys sp., assembly GCA_049793875.1. Classification (GTDB taxonomy): domain Bacteria; phylum Pseudomonadota; class Alphaproteobacteria; order Rhizobiales; family Xanthobacteraceae; genus Pseudolabrys. The sequence goes on from JBARCH010000135.1 coordinate 9,034, forward strand.
ATTCCACTGGGAAACCACCGGCGCAGCCGAGATCATCACGCGGCGTGGGTTCAAGCATACGTTTCAGGTAGGTGCGCCGGCGCGCAAATACGGCCAGGCGGCGGTGGATTTCATCGTCGACGACCTGGCGAAAAAGCTTAACAAGCCGGTCGGCGATCTCCGCATTGCGCTGCTTTGGGAAAACCGCGCCTTCGGCAAATCGGTCGGCGATGGCATTCGCAGCTACGCGGGGAAGAAAAAGATTAAACTTGTCTACGACGAGGGATACGATCAGTTCTCCACGGACATGACCCCGATCGTCCAAAAGCTCAAGGACGCCAAGCCTGACATCGTAATCGCCATTTCTTTCCCGAACGACGCGATTCTTTTCCAGCGCAAAGCAAAGGAACTGAACTTCAATGTAGCGGCCTTCATCGGCGTCAGTGCCGGTTATTCGTCGCCCGATCTACGCGCGTCGATCGGAAGCATGGTGGACGGCATTTTCGTCGCCGATTTCCCGCCCAAGGTAAATCCGAATGTGCTTAAGCCCGAGGTGCGCAAGATCGCCGATGAGTTCTACAAGCGCTACGAGGCGAAAATGAAGCGGTTGCCGGCCGGTCATGCCACCGCCGGCTTCTCGGCGATCTGGGCTTTGTTCACTGACGTGCTGCCCAAGGCCAAGACTTTCGAACCGGACGAATTACGCGACATTGCGCTCAAGCTCGATCTGCCGGAAGGCTCGCTGGTCAACGGCAGCGGTATCAAATTCACCAATTTCGATTGGCCGGACGATCCCAAGGACGCCGGCCAGAATCTCAGGGCCTCAATCGGCGTGTGGCAGTGGACCAAAAACGGGAATGAAGAAGTATTTCCTGCCAAGCTCGCGACCCATGAGCCGATCATGGTGCCGCTGCCGCCCTGGAGCAAACGCTGACCTGGTCCGGATGCGGGAGCAGAAGCTCTCGCGCCGGGAATTCACACAGGACTATCGATGAACACGCTTGGGCAACTCGTTCTGTCCGGCATATTCATTGGGGGCGTCTATGCTCTCATGAGTATCGGCCTGACGCTGATCTTTGGCGTGCTGCGCATCGTGAATTTCGCCCACGGTGAGTTCCTTATGCTCGGCATGTATGGAGCGTGGGCGGTCACGCGCGCATTCGGCCTCGATCCCTACCTTGCAGCGGTCGCAGTCGTTCCGGCGATGTTTTTGTTCGGCGGCCTTGTTTACCGATTGATGATCAGTCCGGCGCTCGACAAGCCGCATCTCGTCGTTGTTTTCGCAACCATGGGGCTGTCCATTTTCTTGCAAAATGTCGCGCTCATGGTGATGTCCGCGGATCTTTTGGATATCCCGCCAGTGTTTGGCCGCGCCGTAACGGTCGGACCCTTCTATTTCAAGGCCGAGTTGCTGCTTGGATTCGTCATTACGATCATATGCACCGTCGTTTTGCAGTGGGCGATCAAGTCGACTTATCTGGGCAAGGCCGTCCGGGCCACTGTGCAGGACCGCGAGGCGGCGATGCTCATGGGAATTCCCGTGCCGCGCATCTTCCTTATCACGTTTGCTACCGGCTCGGCGCTCGTAGGGCTCGCGGCATGCGTCATGATGCCGTTGTTTTCGGTATTCCCGACCGTCGGGCTTAACTTCGTTCTGATCGCATTCGTTATCGTCGTGCTCGGCGGCATGGGCAGCATCGAAGGAGCACTATTAGGCGGAATGTGCGTCGGCGTTGTTCAGTCACTCAGCAGCTATTACGTCGCTCCGGCTTTCGGGCAGATGTTTTTTTTCATTCTGTTCCTGCTGGTGATGATTTTCCGGCCTAACGGGCTTCTCGGTCAAAAGGGCACGTCGACAATCGGCGTCATCGAGTAAGGCCAAAAATGTCGTTGGCTCCAATAGATCAGAAGCACCGATTCCATCGCTTGCCGCTCATGCCTCGGCGCGGGGCGCTCTCGATCCTGGAGATCGCTCTGCTGATTGTATGTGTTGCGCTCGTCTTGGCCCCGATATCGCAAAGCCTCCAGGACGTGATCGTGCTCACATTTTTGTGGGCCGGGTTGGCGTCGTCGTGGAACATCGCTGGTGGTTACGCGGGGTTAATCTCGTTCGGCCACGCCGCTTTCTTTGGCGTCGGCGCTTATACCTCGACCATTCTGCTGGTGCGCTTCGGCCTGACGCCGTGGGTCGGCCTTTGGTGCGGTGGGCTGCTGTCGGCAATCTGCGGTGCGGTGCTCGCGATCATCTGCGCGCGGCTGCGCGGGCCGTTCTTTATTTTATCCACGCTTGCCGCCGCCGAGGTTGTGCGCATCGGCGCATTAAACTGGGCTTCGCTTACCGGCGGTCCGGAAGGGCTTTCGATATCGCCGTCTCTTAGCGCGGCGAACATGGTATTCACATCAAAGACGACTTACGTCGCGGTGATGCTCGGCTATCTGATCGCGGTCTACGCCGTCACGAAACTGATCGAAGGTTCACGCTACGGCTATTACCTGTTCGCCGCACGTGACGACGCGGAAGCGGCAAGTGCGGCGGGCGTAAATCCGCTTGCTGTGCGCACCGTCACGCTGGCGCTTAGCGCGGCGTTGACGGGAATTGGCGGTTCGTTGTTTGCCCAATATTTTCTCTATCTCGATCCGTCCTTCGTAATCTCACCGGAGATTTCATTCCAGCTTGCTCTTTTGCCGGCCGTAGGCGGCCTCGGAACGGCGATAGGCCCAGTTCTCGGCTCATTCCTGATCACGCCGATGTCGGAGCTGCTGCGCTCCTATCTTGGTAGCAAAGTGGCCGGGCTACATCTCGTCATTTACAGCGCGCTGCTTATCGTGGTGATGCTGTATTTCCCCGGAGGAATTTCTGCGGCTTTGAATCGGTTGGCGGTCAGACTCGGTAAAAAGCCGTGACGGCGATCATTGAAGTTCAAAATCTCAGTCATGCTTTCGGCTCGCTCTGGGCGCTAAACGACGTGAGCTTTTCGGTCGAGCAGGGTGAGTTGCTCGGCTTGATCGGCCCAAACGGGGCAGGAAAGAGCACGCTCTATAACCTGCTGGCTGGAGCGCTGAAGCCGACTCGCGGTGAAATATTCTTCGATGGCCAATGCGTTACGAACTGGAAATCCCACCACTTGGCGCGCGTCGGAATGGCGCGGACCTTTCAGATTCCGAAGCCTTACCGGCAACTCTCGGTCGTTGAGAACGTAATGCTGACGGCTTTTCAGAAACGTAAGAAGGTTGGCGCAGCTCGCTCGCTCGCTGAAGAGGTGCTCGCCGACGTCGGTCTGTTCGACTATTTGGATGCCCCGGTCGCGACGCTGACGGTCGGTCTGCTCAAACGGCTTGAAGTAGCGCGCGCATTGGCTATGCAGCCGAAGCTTGTTCTGTTCGATGAAATCATGGCCGGCCTCACGCCGACCGAGGTCGGCGTCATGACCAGGTTCGTCGGCAGCCTGCCGGCGCGCGGCATAACCGTGATCTGGGTCGAGCATGTCCTCCATGCCATTATGCGGACGGCGACGCGTATCATGGTGCTCAATCGCGGCGAGCTCATTGCCAACGGAGCGCCCAAGACGATCGCCCGCGATCCTGCTGTCGTGAAGGCTTATCTCGGTGAGGAGATGAGCCTTGCTTGAGGTCAGAAATCTCAACGCATTTTACGGGCCGATACAGGTGCTTCATGATGTCAGCCTGTCGGTTCAAGCCGGTGAGATCGTCGGGCTCGTCGGCGCGAACGCGGCCGGCAAAAGCACATTGATGTATTCGTTGCTCGGGTTGCGCACGACCTGCACAGGGAAGATTTATCTTAAAGGTCAGCCGATCGAGGATCTTCAGACGCATGAGCGCGTTCCATTGGGCCTCGTATTGGTTCCGGAACGGCGGCGGCTGTTTCCGTTTATGACCGTCCTGGAAAATCTGGAAATCGGCGCTTATGCCGCCAACGCTCGGCCGCTTGCCCGCGCGACAATGAACGAGGTTTTCGACCTCCTGCCGACACTGGCCGAGCGGCGCAAGCAAATTGCCGGCACTCTCAGTGGCGGCGAACAGCAAATGGTCGCCATCGGCCGGGCGCTGATGGCGAAACCCAGCGTTCTTCTTTTTGACGAGCCGACAGAAGGTCTTGCGCCGATCTACGTGAAGCTGTTGTTCGATCTTATCATCAGCTTGCGCGGCAAGGGCATTACCGTGCTCATCGTCGAGCAGAACGTACACCATGTTCTGCAGACCGCCGATCGTGCCTATGTGCTCGAAAACGGCCGCGTTACCCTCGAAGGCAAGGGCGAGGCGCTGCTCAATGACGAACGTCTCAAGGTCGCCTATCTCGGGCTGTGACAATGATCACCGACATCCATCGCCACTTTGTGCCGCCTGAATTTTTTCGATTCGTCAGGGAACGCGAAGAATTTTCCGTAACGGTCAAACGGAGGGAGGGTAATTCGGTCGACCTCGATATTCGCGGCATGCATTTCGGGTTGAACGAAACGTTTTTCGATATTCCGCGGCAAATCGGACAGATGAAGCAGGATGGGGTGGAACGCGCGATTTTGTCGCTCGCCACGCCGTTCATCGATTATCACCTCGATGCGAAGCTCGCCGTCGAAACGGCGCGGCGTTTCAACGATGCGCTGGCTGCGTCAATCGCCGGCGATGGCCGTTTCGGCGCGTGGGCCTTTCTCCCGATGCAGGATCCCGAGGCTGCGGCGGACGAGCTACGGCGCTGTGTCCGCGATATGGGATTTTCCGGAGGGCACATTGGCTCGAACGTGCGCGGCGTGTATCTGCAAGACGCCCGATTTTCGCCGATCTACCGGGCGGCACTCGAACTTGACGTGCCGCTTTTCGTGCATCCGGCTGATCCGCCGGGAAAGGAGCGTACGCGCGAATTCGAGCTGACGGTCGTCGCCGGTTATTTGTTCGACAACACAATCAATATCCTCAAAATGATTTGTTCGGGATTTCTCGACCAATGGCCGAAGCTCAAGCTCGTTTGCGCGCACACCGGCGCTTTCAGTTTGATACTGCGCGCCCGCATGCAGCGAGAAGTCGATACCAATTCGCAGCTCTCATCCACACTGAAGGCGCCGGTCGGCGATTATCTGCGTCGGCTTTATTTCGATACGATCTGCTTTGAACCTGCCATTCTGCGATACGCAACGACGGTCGTGCCGGTGGAACACCTGATGCTGGGCAGCGATGCGCCGTTTCCGCTCGGCGAGCCGGATCCGGTTAATTTCGTGCGCAATGCCCTCCCGGCCGAGCAAGCGTCGGCGATCTTGAATGAAAATTTCGATTCATTGGTACGGAGGTGACATGGAAATCCGCCGTAGTCTCATCATTTCGGACACGATCAGTTTCGAGGGTGGCTTACCGGCTATCGTCCCGGTAAGGCGAGTCGCAGCATGCGCCGTGATCGCCAACCCGCTGGCGAACAAATCGGTCGACGATCTCGGAATTCTGGTGCCGTACGGCGCCGAGCTTGGGGAATTGCTGGTGCGCGATGCTTTAAGCGTGCTCAAGGCTCCGGTGATCTCCTATGGCAAAGCCGCGATCGTCGGGACGGCGGGGGATATCGAGCATGCCGCCGCGATCATTCATCCGCGTATGGGAAAGCCGATGCGCGATGCGATCGGCGGCGGAAAGGCGCTCATTCCTTCGAATGTAAAGGTGGCGGCGGCCGGCGCCTCAATTGACGTGCCGCTCGGACACAAAGACGACGGCTGGTCCTTCAACGAAATCGACACAATGACGATCGTAGTTCCAGGCGCTCCGCGCCCGGAGGAAATTGTCGTTGTGCTTATTTTGGCCAACGGCGGACGGCCGCGTCCGCGGGTTTCAAAAGCGGGCGCCGTGCCGCCGGCATCGGCCTGAGTCGTCGCGACCGTTATTTATTGAGCGATCAAGCAGGCCACACGCGCTCTTATTCGACGACGTCGGCAACGCTTATGACCTCACCGGCGCGGGAAGCGTCATATCCTGGAATGCCGCGAACCAACTTCGGGAAATCCTCCGACTTAAGAACCGAGACGATCGCACGTACAGCTCCCACGAGGAGAGATGCGAGTAAAACGTTGCTTCGGAACATCGACAAATTTAAATTCGCTGATGCGTGGGATCAAATTGCTGCAGGCAGGAAACAAAATTCTTGAACCGGAAACTGGGCCAGAATTCCGGGCTTAGTTTTCATTTCCATCTCGACGAGGCGGGTTTACGTCTCGTCTCTACCAGTTTGGATATTTTATATAGATATCAATAACATACGTGTTCGCAGTTTTATCCTGACCGGCGCGCCAAAACTTCACCATTCAAACAAAACCGCCAACCCCGACTGCGTTAGCGCCGCCGCGTGATCGAACGGATCACCAAGGACGTGCCAGAACACGCTTTTGATCGCATCCGCTATCGGCACGCCCTCATCGCCGGACGCAAGTCGGCAGACCATGCAGGCTGGCGTGGATGGTTGGTGATTGGTACCTTCGCAAGAAAGAAAAACAGCCGAATGCGGTGCAAACAATATGAAAAGGATCGCAACGACCAAGGGCGAATCCCCCTCTCAACTGATCGACGCGAGGATCAAGGAACTGGGCGGCTGGAGGGGCAAGACGCTCTCCCATGTCCGTGTTCTCATCAAACAGGCTGACCCAAAGGTAGTCGAGGAGTGGAAGTGGAGAGGCGGTCCGGGTTGGTCTCACGACGGAATTATCTGCACCGGCGAGTCGTACAAGAGCGTCGTGAAACTGACCTTCGCCAAGGGCGCTTCGCTCAAGGACCCTTCAGGACTGTTCAACGCCAGCCTCGAAGGCAACACCAGGCGTGCTATCGATCTCCATGAGGGAGACGAAATGGATGAGGCCGCCTTCAAGACGCTCATTCGTGCCGCTGCAGCCCTGAACAAGCCAAAAGCCCGATAGTCGAGTCCGGCGTGTCGTATCGGACATGGCTGCCGCAGACGATCGCACCAACGACAAGCCATCTGGATGAGATATTGGCGATGCAGTAGTCTTTCGTCCGCTGATTCAAAAGCCGTCAGGTCAGCGCCCGAAGGACGTAATAACCATCAGAGCGCGGAGACGGGACGGACATCCGAATTTTCTGAATCCCACGTACGCGGACAGTCGAGAACGCTTATTGGCCTGATCCGCCAGGCCGGTCTGATTGCCACACAAGGAAATCCCATGAGGACGACTAACCGCCGCAATTTCCTGTCGATCGCCGGCGCCGCGCTTGTTGCGCCTGCGCTACCGCACCTCGCTTTCGC
>JBARCH010000136.1:0-13450 GCA_049793875.1 Pseudolabrys sp.
GGCGGACATCGTGCTGCCGGCAACGACGTTTCTCGAGCACGACGACGTCTATCAAGGCGGCGGTCACCAATACATTATCCTGGGACCGAAGCTGGTCGAACCGGCGGGCGAAAGCCGTTCCAATCACGATGTTCTCTGCGCGCTCGCCAGGCGCGTGGGCGCCGAGCACGCAGGCTTCGACATGACCGCGCGTGAACTCATCGACTGGACGCTGCAAAAATCCGGATGGGGTGACATCGCGTCGCTTGAACGCAATCGCTGGATCGATTGCCAGCCGGCATTCGATCACGCGCACTACCTCGACGGTTTCGCCTGGCCCGACAAAAAATTTCGCTTCAAGCCGGACTGGCCGAACGTGCCGTTCCGCAGCCGCGTGCATGGCGGGCCGGTCGACCGGATGCCGAAGCTGCCCGACTATTGGACGGTGATCGAGGCGGCCGATGCCGAGCATCCGTTCCGGCTCGCGACGTCGCCGGCGCGCGGATTTCTCAATTCGACCTTCACCGAAACGCCGACGTCACAGACGCTCGAAAAGCGTCCCGAGGTGATGATCCATCCCGAAGACGCAGCCGCGCAAGGGATCGGCGAGGGCGACTATGTTGTGCTTGGCAACAAGCGCGGCGAGGTGCGCATCCACGCGCGGCTGTTCGACGGCGTGCGGCGCGGCGTGCTGATTGCCGAATCGATCTGGCCGAACGACGCCTACCCGGACGGCCGCGGCATCAACACGCTGACGGGAGCGGACGCGATCGCGCCTTACTGCGGCGCGGCGTTCCACGACAACAAGGTATGGGTGCGGCGGCTCGACAATCCATAAAGCGAACCGCCGCACGAATTTTCAAAGCTTACAGTTCCTTGCCGATCGCTCGATCGACCGAGTAGGGGCCGCCGCCTCGGATCGCGATGGCGAACAATACGATGCCGATCAGAAGCACGAACTCGAAGCCGCCTTTGTTGGCCGCAAAGCCCTTGGGCAGGTGAACGTGGACGAAGGCGATTCCCATCTCGATCGCGAGCGCTGCGGCAAAGAAGCGGGTGAACAAGCCAAGGGCCACGCAAGCGGCACCGACCGTCTCCAGGAACATGGCCGCGCAGGCAAACACGATGCCCGGTTCCAGGCCCTGCTTGGCCATGTAGGCGGTGATGCCGCCGACGCCGGTGCCGAGCTTGCCCCATCCATGCATGAATATGATGTAGCCAATGATTACGCGGAGCAGCGTGTAAGCGATCGGACTCCATGTAGCGTAAAATCCGGCAAGGCCGGGATAAATCAGCTTCTGCTCGCCCGTACCATTCATGACGTTTCCCCTGATGATGTCGAATGTGTCCACGCGACTGGTCGCCCGCGCATGCGGACTCTATAACACCGGCGGGCCGCTGAAATTCAATCGACGCACCCCGAGGCAAGTAAAACAAGGCCTGTGGAAAACGACCTGACCGGGGCCTGCTATCGGTCGCTGTCTGGAGGGATCGGGGCCGCATCGGTTTCCGTGGTCGCGCCGTCGATCATGCAGCGTCCGCCTTCGATTCGTACACGACCTTCCGCTACGAGCCTGAGCGCTTGCGGATAAATCCGGTGTTCGACCGCAAGAACGCGGGCTGCCAGATCCGCCTCGCTGTCGCCGGCAAGCACTGGCACCGCTGCCTGTGCGATGATCGGTCCGGAATCCATATCGGGTACAACGAAATGCACGGTTGCGCCGTGTTCCGTCACGCCGGCTTCAAGAGCCCGCTTGTGGGTGTCGAGCCCCTTGAAAGCAGGCAGAAGGGCCGGGTGGATATTGAGCATGCGTCCGTCCCACTGTCGCACGAACGGTGCGGTCAGCAGCCGCATGAAACCGGCAAGGCAGACGATATCGATGCGGTATTCCTTCAGGAGATGCTGAAGCGCACCTTCGAACGCGGCGCGGTCCTTGCCGTAGAGCGCGTGATCGACAACCCCGGTGGCAATACCCGCGTTGCGCGCCGATGTGAGGCCGCCGGCATCAGGGCGATTTGAAACGACGAGAACGATTTCGGCCGGGAAGTTTTTGTCTTTCGCCGCCTCGGTCAGGGCTGTCATGTTCGAGCCGCGGCCGGAAATCAGGACGGCGACGCGCTTGCGAGTCATGGCGGCGAAAGATCCAGCCTGCCGTCATAGGTAACGCGCGGCTCGCCGGCCGCGCGCGTGATTTCACCGAGCATGAAAGCCTGTTCGCCCGCGCGCGCAAACGATTGCATAAGCGCCTCGGCTTTTTCCTTTGCGGCGACGGCGATCATGCCGACGCCGCAATTGAACGTGCGCAACATTTCCGGCTCGGCGATGTTGCCTTCCGCTGCCAGCCATTTGAACACCGGCTTGACGGGAACACGCGCGAGATCGATCCGCGCGCCAAGTCCTTCCGGCAGCACGCGCGGAATGTTGTCGGGAAATCCGCCGCCGGTGAGATGCGCCAGCGCTTTCACCGCTTTTGTTTCGCGCAATACTGCAAGGCAGGATTTCACGTAGATGCGCGTCGGCGTCAAAATCGCTTCACCGAGCGAACGCCCAGGCTCGAACGGCGCGGCATCGTTCCACTGCAACCCGGATTTCGTCACCACCGAGCGCACCAGCGAATAGCCGTTGGAGTGGACGCCGGAGGAGGCAAGCCCGATTACGACATCACCGGCGGCGATGTCATCGCGCGGCAGCAACTGATCGCGTTCGGCCGCGCCGACGGCAAAGCCCGCAAGATCGTAGTCGCCGCCGTGATAGAGGCCCGGCATCTCGGCGGTCTCGCCGCCGATCAGCGCGCAGCCGGCTTGCTTGCATCCGTCGCTGACGCCCGCGACGACCGCGGCGCCGATTTCGGGATCGAGCTTGCCGCACGCGAAGTAATCGAGAAAGAACAGCGGTTCGGCGCCTTGCACCACCAGATCGTTGACCGACATGGCGACGAGATCGATGCCGATGGTGTTGTGGCGGCCGGTTTCGATGGCGATTTTGACTTTGGTGCCGACCCCGTCGGTGGCGGCAACCAGGACAGGGTCGGAAAATCCGGCGCGCTTGAGGTCGAATAGCCCGCCAAACCCGCCGATCTCTGCATCGGCGCCGCGCCGGGCGGTGGCGCGCACCAGCGGCTTGATCAACTCCACCATGCGGTTGCCCGCGTCGATGTCGACACCGGCCTGCGCGTAGGTCAGGCCGCGCCCTTTATCCGCCATCATGGCCCCTCTTATTTCGCCGGGGTCGTACGTGGAAATCGCAAGTCGCGCAATGGTGCGGCGGCCGTTATAATCAGTCTTGCAAGAGGCGCGGACGGCCGTTCACGGCCGGAACGTGCCGGCGATCCGGGGCGCCGACATTTGAGTATTCCAAACCTCATCACGCTGGGGCGTATCCTGCTGGTGCCGGTCGTTGTCTGGGCGATCGCGTCCGGCGCGATGTGGGTTGCGTTCGTGTTGTTTCTCGTTGCCGGCATCAGCGACGCCGTCGACGGGTACCTCGCCAAGCGCTTCAACATGACCACCGAACTCGGCGCCTATCTCGATCCGCTGGCCGACAAGGCGCTGCTGGTGTCGATCTACGTCACGCTGGGCATCGCTGCGGCGATTCCGCGCTGGCTGGTGATCCTGGTTGTCTCACGCGACATCATGATCGTCGGCGGCGTTATCCTGTCTTGGGTGATGGGCAAGCCGATGAAGGTGAAGCCGCTGGTGGTGTCCAAGCTCAATACCGCGGCGCAGATCATCTTTGCCTGTGTGGTGCTGGGCTCGCTCGGCTTCGACGTGCCGGCGGCGACGTTGGAACTTGTCCTCATGGCCGTGGTGGCGGCCTTGACCTTGTTGTCGATCGCCGCCTATGTCGCCCAGTGGGTGCGCCACATGGGCTCGGCGTCGGCCGGGCAGTGAGCGGCCGTCGCGGGTTGCTTCCTGGATCGCGTCGCGATTCCGAACGGGGCGAGGCCATGACGTTCGAACGGCAAGTGGCTTTCTGGCTCGCCGCGCTGGCCGCGTTCGTGCTGGCGCTATGGCTGTTGAGCGAAATCCTGCTGCCGTTCGTCGCCGGACTCGCCATCGCTTACCTGCTGACGCCGGTGACCGACCGGCTCGAGCGCCTCGGCATCAACCGGCTCGCGGCCTCGTTTCTGATGATCGCCTTGGTCGTGATGGCGATCGTGATTTCGATCCTGCTGGTGGCACCGATTCTGGGCTCCCAGCTTTCCTCCTTCATCGACAACATCCCGGGCTACGTCACCCGCGTGCAATCGCTGCTGAGCGACCCGAGCAGACCGTGGGTGCAGAAGCTGGTCGGCGCCGGCTTTTCGGACAAGCCGATCAGCGACCTGGTCACGCAAGGGGTGGGCTGGCTCACGACCTTCCTGCGTTCGCTGTGGTCCGGCGGCCGCGCGCTGGTCTCTCTGTTTTCCCTGGTCGTGGTGACGCCGGTGGTGGCGTTCTATCTGATCTACGACTGGCACCGCATGGTGCAGACGGTCGATCGGTGGATTCCCGTCCACCAGCGTAAAACGGTGCATCAACTCGCGCGCGAGATCGATGCCGCGATCGCCGGCTTCTTGCGCGGCCAGACGGCGGTGTGCCTCATCCTCGGCGCGTTTTATGCAGTGTCGCTGACGGTGGTGGGCTTAAGTTTCGGCCTGTTGATAGGGATTGTATCGGGGATCATTACTTTCATTCCCTATGTCGGCTCCATGACCGGGCTTATCCTGTCCGTCGGCGTTGCGGTCGCGCAGTTCTGGCCGAATTGGACATCGATCGTGACGGTGCTGGGCATCTACCTGGTCGGGCAATTCCTCGAGGGCAACGTGCTGTCGCCGAAACTGGTCGGCGAGAGCGTGGGCTTGCATCCGGTGTGGCTGATTTTCGCGCTGCTCGCCTTCGGCTATCTGTTCGGCTTCGTCGGTTTGCTGGTAGCGGTGCCGCTGGCGGCGACGATCGGAGTCCTCGTCCGCTTTGGCCTCAAACGCTATCTCGCAAGTTCGCTCTACACCGGCAAAGGTGCGCGTTGACCCGATGAGTGCGTCGTTTCGTCCGCGTCAGCTCGCCCTCGCGTTCGGTCACGCCGAAAGCTTTGCGCGCGACGATTTTCTCTCCGGGCCGCCGAACGAAGCGGCGCTGGCGTTGATCGAACGCTGGCCGGACTGGCCGGACCGCATCATGGTGCTGGTCGGGCCTGAAGGGTCCGGAAAAAGTCATCTCGCCTCGATCTGGGCCGCCGATGTCGGTGCGCGATCGCTGTCTGCTCACGCGCTCAACCAGGTTGATGTTCCTGCCGCGCTGGCGACCGGCGCGCTGGTGGTCGAGGACGTCGCGCCTGCGGAATTGGACGAACGGGCGCTATTTCATCTGCTCAACCTCGCACGCGAAGAGGGCGCCTCACTCCTGCTCACGGCCGGTTCGGCGCCGGCGGGCTGGCCGCTCGAGATTCGCGATCTCGGTTCGCGGCTGCGCGCGCTGCCGGTCGTCACTGTCTCGGCGCCTGACGATGCGCTGCTGCGTTCGGTGATCATCAAGCTCGCAGCCGACCGGCAGTTGCCGGTGGACGAAAGCCTGGTGAGCTTCCTTGCCACGCGGATTGAGCGGTCCTTTGCCGCCGCGCGTGACGCCATCGCCCAGCTTGACCGGGAAGCCATGCGTCAGCACCGGCCGGTCACGCGGGCCCTGGCTGCGGAACTCTTTCGCCAGCCCCTCCCTTGACGGGTCGAGGCCGTTCACGGCGCATTGTCATTTGACTGACATGTTGCGTGGCTAAGAACGGACGCTTTCCGCACCCGTTGAGCAAAGATGGTTGAGCGCGCCCAAGTTATTGCATTTCCAGAAGAAAAGGCTCCAGCGTCGCCGCTGGAGCCGGCCGTGCAGCCGGTTCGTATGGTGGCAGAGCTTCCGCTTGCCGGCTGTCCGGATCGATTTATCAACCGGGAGTTGTCCTGGTTGCACTTCAACCGTCGGGTACTTGAGGAGTCGGCGAACGAGGGCCATCCGCTGCTTGAGCGCGTGCGGTTCCTGTCGATTTCGGCCAACAACCTCGACGAATTCTTCATGGTGCGTGTCGCCGGCCTGAAAGGGCAGTTGCGCGAGGGTATCGTGACGCAAAGCCCTGACGGCCTGACGCCGGCCGAGCAAATGGTGCGCGTCGTGGAAGCGGTGTCCTTGCTTGCGAGCGATCAGCAGCAGCGCTGGATCGAACTGCGGCCCGCGCTCGCCGCAGCCGGCATCGTGCTGGTCGACGGACGGGACCTCAAGAAGCAGGAACGGGCGTGGCTGGAAGAGCACTTCCTCACGCACATCTTCCCATTGCTGACGCCGCTTGCGATCGATCCGGCGCATCCGTTCCCGTTCATTCCCAATCTCGGCTTTTCGATTGCCCTCCAGCTATCGCGCACCAAAGACGGCAAGGCGATGAATGCGCTCATCCGTATGCCGCAGAAGATCGAGCGCTTTATCCGTTTTCTGGGTACTGATGGCGTCACTCGGGTCATCACTCTCGAAGACGCGACGTCGCAATTCATCGCGCGCCTTTTTCCAGGCTACGTTGTCAAAGGACAGGGGGCCTTCCGCGTCATCCGCGACTCCGAGGTGGAAATCGAGGAAGAAGCCGAAGACCTGGTGCGGCTGTTTGAGACGGCGCTCAAGCGCCGGCGCCGCGGATCGGTGATCCGCCTCGAACTCGATGCTGAAATGCCGGCGGAGTTGCGCAAGTTCGTGCAGCGCGCGCTCGCCGTCGCGGATGACGAAGTTTTCCACGTTCACGGCGTGCTGGCGCTCAACGAACTGGCGCAGTTGGCCAGCTTCGACCGTCCTGATCTTGAATTCGTGCCGTACATTCCACGCTATCCCGAACGCATCCGCGATCATCACGGCGATTGTTTTGCCGCGATCCGGCAGAAGGACCTTATCGTCCATCACCCATACGAATCGTTCGACGTCGTGGTGCAATTCCTGCAGCAGGCCGCGCGCGACCCGAACGTCGTCGCCATCAAGCAGACCCTCTACCGCACCTCCGCCGAGTCTCCGATTGTGAAGGCGTTGGTCGAAGCGGCCGAAGCCGGAAAATCGGTGACGGCGCTGATCGAACTGAAGGCGCGTTTCGACGAGGAAGCCAATATCCGCTGGGCCCGCGACCTCGAGCGCGCCGGCGCGCAGGTCGTCTTTGGCTTCATCGAGTTGAAGACGCACGCCAAGCTCTCGCTCGTCGTTCGCCGTGAAGCAGGAGCGCTCGCGTCCTACGTTCATGTCGGTACCGGCAACTACCATCCGGTCACCGCGCGCCTTTACACCGATCTGTCGTTCTTTACCGCCGATCCCGTGATCGCGCGCGATGTCACGCGCGTGTTCAATTACATCACCGGTTACGCCGAGCCGGCGGAAATCGAGAAGATGGCGGTGTCTCCGATCAACCTGCGCAGCCGCATGTGCGAGCACATCGCTCTTGAAATTGCCAACGCCAAGGCGGGAAAGCCGGCCGGGATCTGGATGAAGATGAATGCTTTGGTCGATCCCGACATCATCGACATGCTCTACGAAGCGTCGGGCGCGGGCGTGGCCGTCGACCTCGTGGTGCGTGGCATTTGTTGCCTGCGTCCCGGCATTCCCGGCCTTTCAGACAATATCCGCGTCAAGTCCATCGTCGGCCGTTTCCTCGAGCATGGCCGCATTTACTGTTTCGGCAACGGTCATGCGCTGCCGCATTCGAAGGCCGCGGTTTATATTTCTTCCGCCGACATGATGCCGCGTAATCTCGACCGCCGCGTCGAAGTGTTATGCCCGATCCTCAACCCGACCGTGCATGAACAAGTCCTCGGGCAGGTCATGGTGGCGAACTTCAAGGACAACGAGCAAAGCTGGAAGTTCTTGCCGGACGGCAGTTCCACGCGCATAAAGACGCCGCCGGGCGAAGAGCCGTTCAACGCCCATAAATATTTCATGACAAATCCGAGCCTGTCCGGACGTGGCAAATCCTTCAAGGAAACGTCGCTCAGTCTCCTCCGGCGTTTCGAAAGCGCGTAAGCGCAAGACGACGCGGCGGCGCAAGCTTCCGATCGCCATTCAGGCGCAAGGCCGGCTCGATCATGGGCCTCCGGTTGCCGTCATCGACATCGGTTCGAACTCGGTGCGCCTTGTCATCTACGAGGGCCTGAAGCGCAGCCTGACGCCGATCTTCAACGAGAAGGTACTGGCGGGCCTCGGCCGCGAGGTGCAATCGACAGGCCTGCTTGCGCCGGAGGCGATCCGCACCGCGCTCGCCGCGCTCAAGCGATTCCGCGCGTTGTGCGACAGTCTGCGTGTCCGCAAAGTGTGGGCGATTGCGACGGCGGCCTGCCGCGATGCCAATAATGGCCGCGCTTTCATTGCACAGGCGCAACGGATTTGCCGGGCGCGGATTGAAATCTTGTCGGGCCGGCGCGAGGCGCATCTCACGGCGCTCGGAATAGTGTCCGGAATCCATCGCCCCGACGGCATCGTTGGGGACCTCGGCGGCGGCTCGCTCGAACTGGTCGATGTCCACGGCACGCGCGTCCGATCCGGCGTCACGCTGCCGCTCGGCGGTCTCGCCTTGCAGGACATTGCCGGGAAGTCGCTCAAAAAAGCGGAAAAGATCGTCGAACGCACGCTCGGCGATCTCGACATGCTGGCGGATGGCGAAGGCCGCACGTTCTACGCCGTCGGCGGCACATGGCGCGCACTGGCGCGGCTGCACATGTGGCAGACCGGCTATCCATTCCACGTCATGCATAATTACCGGATCTCGGCGCGCGAGGCGCTGGAATTTTCGCGGCTCATTCACCGCGTCGACACAGGAGCGTTATCCAAGATCGAAGTCATCAATGCCGCGCGACGTCCCTTGCTCGCTTACGCTGCATTGGTGCTCGAACAGCTTGTGCGCGAGATCAAGCCAAGGCAGGTCGTTTTCTCGGTGCTCGGCGTGCGCGAGGGCCTGCTTTATTCGTTGCTCAAGCCGGCCGAGCGCATGCGCGACCCGCTTATCGCCGCAGCCGCCGACCTCAATGTGTTGCGCTCGCGTTCGCCGCATCACGGCGAGGACCTGATTGCGTGGACCGACCGGTTCATGGCGTCGTCCGGCCTCGACGAAACTGCCGATGAACGCCGTTTGCGCCACGCTGCCTGCCTGCTCGCCGACATCGGCTGGCGCGCGCACCCCGATTATCGCGGCGAGCAGTCGATGAACCTCATTGCGCATGGTGCCTTCGTCGCCATCGACCATCCGGGCCGCGCCTTCCTGGCGCTGTCGGTTTATTTTCGCCATGCCGGATTGAGTGAGGATGAGTTGTCGCCGCGCCTGCGTGAACTCGCCACAACCCGCATGCTCGATCGGGCGCGCGTGCTGGGCGCGTCCATGCGGGTCGCCTATTTGATCACCGCCGGGCAGGGCGGCGTGCTGGCGAGAACGCCGATGTCGGTCACGCGCGGCAAGCTGGTGCTGCACTTGCCGAATAGCTTTTCCAAGCTTGCCAGCGACCGCGTGTTCAACCGCTTGCGCCAGCTCGCGCGCCTGATCGGGCACGAGCCGGTGATTGCGACCGATTGATCGTCAGGAGCGTTCGACGGTCACGACGCGGCTATTGTCGACCGCCAGCGCCAGCCGGCCGTGCTTGAGCGCCAGCGCTTTTTCGCCGAACAGTTCGCGCCGCCAGCCCTTGAGCGCCGGCACGTCGGCGTCGTCGTCGGCGGCGATGCGGTCCAGTTCGTCAACCGTGGCGATCACCTTGGCGGCGACGCCGTGGCGCTCGGCCGTCATGCGCAGCAGCACCTTGAGCAGTTCGACGGTCGCGGCGCCGTTGGCAGCCGGCCGGATGCGTTCGATGTGCGGCAGCGTCTTTGGGTCGCGCTCGATGCCGCGGATGACCGCCTCGACGATCGCCTCGCCCCAACGGGAGCGCTCGAAGCCCTTGGGCAGCGAGCGCAGGTTTCCGAGCCGCTCGATTGTGGTCGGCGCCTGCACCGCGATGTCGCCGATGGCGTCGTCCTTGATGACGCGCCCGCGCGGCACGTCGCGCGTCTGTGCCTCGCGCTCGCGCCACGCCGCGACCTCGATCAGGATGGCAAGCTCTTTCGGCTTGCGCACGCGGCTCTTGAGCCGTTCCCAGGCGTTCTCCGGCTCCATCCGGTAGGTCGCGGGCGAGGTGAGCACGTTCATCTCGGCGTCGACCCATTGGGTGCGCCCGCGCTTGGCAAGATCGTCGGCCAGTTTCAGGTACACGTCGCGCAGGTGGGTCACGTCCGAGACGGCGTAGTTGAGTTGCGCGTCGCTGAGCGGGCGCCGGGTCCAGTCGGTGAAGCGGTGGGACTTGTCGAGCAGGTCGCCGGTAATGCGCTGGACGAGCTGGTCGTACGAAATCGAATCGCCATAACCGAGAACCATGGCGGCGACCTGGGTATCGAAAATCGGGTGAGGGATTTTCTTTGCCAGGTTCCAGACGATTTCAATGTCCTGGCGGGCGGCGTGGAAGACCTTGACCACCTTCTCGTCGACCATCAGCGCGAAAAAGGGGGAAAGGTCGATCCCTTCCGCCAGGGCATCGACCACCACGGCCTCGTCCGGGCTGGCGAGCTGCGCCACGCAGAGCAGGGGGTAGTAGGTCGTCTCGCGCAGGAATTCGGTGTCCACCGTCACGAAGGGATGCCGCGCCATGCGCTGGCATACCGCGGCGAGTTCTGAGGTTGTCGTAATCAGTTGCATTGCGACTCTTAGCGTAGACTATACCGAGGCGGTCATGGCAACCCGCATCAGCATCTGCGCGCGCGGGGCAGCATCTTGAATTCCTGCGGGCTTGGCGTCGGCCCGACCGTGGTCTCGATCGCGATGGGCCTCGTGCCGTGCCGAAGTGAGCCGCAAGGCAGTGCGGTGACGAAATCCGGCCCAAGATTATCCTGCGCGGCGCAAACGCCTATGGCGCATTCGCGCGCAGAGGGGCCGCGTCGCCGATCGTCATTGCCGCAATGGCCCTGGCGGTCTTCGCTGAGGCGTCAGCAGGCCCCGCGAGGCGTATCCAGGCCGTCGGAGCGCTCACCGGGCGTTGCCTTGACAAAGCCGACCCCCCATGCGTTTTTCCGCGCGCCTTGCAAACAACGTTGAATCGTCCGCCGGAATGACCATGCACCGTTATCGCACCCACACCTGCGGCGCGCTTCGCGAAAGCGATGTCGGTGCGACCGTGCGCCTTTCCGGCTGGTGCCATCGTATTCGCGACCACGGCGGCCTGCTGTTCATCGATCTGCGCGACCACTACGGCGTGACGCAGGTCGTCGCCGATCCGGACAGTCCGGCGTTCAAGCAGGCGGAGAAGCTGCGCTCGGAGTGGGTGGTGCGCGTCGACGGCAAGGTGCGATTGCGCCCGGCCGGCACGGAAAACCGCGAACTGCCGACCGGCCTCGTCGAGGTTTATATCAGCGAGATCGAGGTCCTGGGGCCGGCTGCCGAATTGCCGCTGCCGGTGTTCGGCGATCTGGATTATCCGGAAGACGTGCGGCTCAAATACCGCTTTCTCGATCTGCGCCGCGAGCATCTGCACAACAACATCATGCTGCGCGGCCGCGTCATCGATTCGATCCGCCGCCGGATGAAGGAAGGCGGCTTCTTCGAATTCCAGACGCCGATCCTCACGGCATCGTCGCCGGAAGGCGCGCGCGACTACCTGGTTCCCTCGCGCATCCACCCGGGAAAATTCTACGCGCTGCCGCAGGCACCGCAGCAGTTCAAGCAGCTCATCATGGTGGCGGGCTTCGACCGCTATTTCCAGATCGCGCCGTGCTTCCGCGACGAGGACGCGCGCGCCGACCGCTCGCCCGGCGAGTTCTACCAGCTCGACCTCGAGATGAGCTTCGTCACGCAGCAGGACGTGTTCGACGCGGTCGAGCCGGTGATCCGCGGCGTGTTCGAGGAATTCGCGGACGGCAAGCCGGTGACGGCGAAGTTTCCGCTCATCCCCTATGCCGAGGCGATGCGCAAATACGGCACCGACAAGCCCGATCTGCGCAATCCGATTGAGATGCAGGACGTGAGCGACGCGTTCCGCGGCTCAGGCTTCAAGATTTTCGCGCGCATCCTTGAAACGGAAGGCAACGCCGTCTGGGCCATCCCGGCGCCGAAGGGCGGCAATCGCGCGTTCTGCGACCGCATGAATTCCTGGGCGCAAGGCGAGGGGCAGCCGGGCCTCGGTTATATTTTCTGGCGCGAAGGCGAGGAGGGCGGCGCGGGCCCGCTCGCCAAGAACATCGGTCCCGAGCGCACCAAACAGATTGCCGATCAGCTCGGGCTCGGCGTCGGCGACGCCTGCTTCTTCGTTGCCGGCAAGCCGAAGGACTTCGTCAAGTTTGCCGGACCGGCGCGCACGAAAGTGGGCGAGGAACTCGGGCTCATCGCCAAGAGCCGCTTCGAACTCTGCTGGATCGTCGACTTCCCGATGTACGAGTGGCACGACGAAGAAAAGAAGATCGATTTTTCGCACAACCCGTTCTCGATGCCGAACATCGAGGTCGATGAGTTCCTCGCGCTCGACCCGAACGACCAGGAGAAGATCCTGTCGCTCAAGGCGTTCCAGTACGACATCGTCTGCAACGGCGTGGAGCTTTCTTCCGGTGCGATCCGCAACCATCGCCCCGACGTGATGAAGAAGGCCTTCGCCATCGCCGGCTATGACGAGACGGTGCTGGAGCAGACATTCGGCGGCATGCTGCACGCACTGTCGCTTGGGGCGCCGCCGCACGGCGGCATCGCGCCCGGCATCGACCGCATCGTCATGCTGCTGTGCGGCGAGGAGAACCTGCGCGAAGTCGTGCTGTTCCCGATGAACCAGCGCGCCGAGGATTTGATGATGGGCGCGCCGTCGGAAGCGACACCGAAGCAGCTGCGCGAATTGCACATCCGGCTCGCCACGCCCGGCCCGGGCTGATCGCCGCGCGCATCTCCTCATTCCGCCGCCATCCTCACGGGGTCGTCGCACAGCGCGGCGAGGATGGTCGGGAAATACCCGCGCATGCGCTTCCAGCGCATCAGGCGGAGAATGAGCCGCAGTTCCGCCACCACATCGAGCGACAGGCTGTTGCCGCGGCCGAAGACACACGCGATCTGAAAGGCCTTGCGCTCCGCGCGCCACCAGCGGTCGGCGAGAACGATCGCCGCGTCGAGGCTTTTGCCCCGCAGCAAGTCCGCACGTGCCGAGAACCGCGCCCGCACCGCCGGGTGTTGCGGCCCGCGCCGCCAGGTTTCTTCGACCCGCAGCTTGAACCCGTTGACGACGGTGGTCTCATCGAAGGCCGCGCCGATCTCTGCCAGCGCCGCCTCCATCGCGCTCGCGCCTCGCGCACGGGCTGCCGCGCCGGCGCAACGCGCACGTTCAAGATCGAACCGGCTGCGCGGCCACCGCGGCATGGAATTGTCCTTGCTGTGAGCGGCGGCTTCGCGGCAGCGCCGCACGCACCGCCCCCAAAGAGGCGGCGCATTCTCGTATCT
>JBARCH010000137.1:0-1690 GCA_049793875.1 Pseudolabrys sp.
GCCGTGCCGCGCGACCGCGACACCAGCGATGCGGTCCAAAGGAAGGTGCAACTCATCGAAGTAGTGATGTTCTGCCGCTTCGGTCATCGAGCCGGCGCCCTTGCCGGCGGCAAGGATGATGAGCTTGCCGGTGGGGGCTGGCGGCAGATGTGCTGGCAGGCAAGTGGACGGGTGGGTAGCCGCGACCGCGGTGCGAAACAGGGATTCGAGGAATGCGCGTTGTGCGGCGGACATGGCCCGATACGGCCGGTTTTTTTGTCCTATGGCAAGCGGTCGCGGCTCTCACTATCTTCAAGTTCCGACGGAGAATCGCGCATGGACGATAAATCCCTGGACGACAAAACCCGCACCGAGCTCGAGGCGGCTGTCTACCGGCGCCTGGTTGAGCATTTGCGCGGTCGCACCGACGTGCAGAACATCGACATGATGAATCTGGCCGGCTTCTGCCGCAATTGCCTCTCGAACTGGATGAAGGACGCCGCCGACGCCAAGGGCATCCCGATGACGAAGGATCGAAGCCGCGAGATCGTCTACGGCGAGCCATTCGACCAGTGGAAGGCGAAATACCAGAAAGAAGCCTCGAAAGAACAGAAGGCGGCATTCGAAAAGTCCAGTTCCGGTCACTAGTGCTGTGAACAGCGTGGATGACCGGCCGCTTTCCTTGACCTGAGGCCGCGGTATTCCGAAAGCTCTTTGGCAAGAAATGGCGGCGTACCGCCATGACCATCAAGGAGACTTCAATGCCGCCCGCCACCGCTGCTGCCGCCGAAAATCCGGAACAAGCACACACGCGCTTCGCCAAGGACCAGCTCAAGGCCTTCGTCGAGCGCATCGAGCGGCTTGAAGAAGAAAAGAAAGCAACCTCCGACGACATCCGTGACGTTTATGCCGAGGCCAAGGGCAACGGTTATGACGTGAAGGCGCTGCGCTCGGTCGTGCGCCTGCGCAAGCTGGATGCTGACGAACGGCGTGAGGAAGAGGCCGTGCTCGAGACCTACATGCACGCGCTGGGCATGTTGAACTGAATTCGCGCGGCGCGAAGCCAACAAATCGCCGTCGCCCGGCTTGATCGGGCGATCCAATATCTACCGCAGCGAAGCGGTGCGGTTGTTGAAGCTGGTGGTCGCGAGGAACACGACGGCCTGGCCGCTGAAACGGTCGGCGAACAGGCCCGGCTGCGGATCGGCGGAGAATGTCATCGCCAGCGCCGAATCCGGCTTGCTCATGTAGAAGGCCATCGCCTTCATGTCGGCTGCGCCAAGGCGCGTCGTGTGCATGTAGCTTGTGCTCGGCGTCAGGATGGTTGCCCGCAGCCAGGGCTGATCGAATGCCATGCCGCCTGAGGCCACGTGCGTGGCGTGTCCCGGCGTCAGCGCTTGCTTGACGATGACGGTGGTGTTGGCGTCGGCAGGCTGGGGCATCAGCGATTCATGCGGCATGTGCGGCAGCGATGTGCCCATCGGGTGCGCGCGCGTCGCCGGATAGGAACCGTTGCCGGCATCGTAGGCGAAAGCGGAGAGGGCGGTGCTGCCGGTGGCGGACGGATCGGCGTCGGCGACTTCAATCGGTCGCGCGGGCGTCGGTGCAAAGCCGGACGTCGCGTTGGCATTCCAGTAGCCGCGCTTGTCGAACATGTTGCCCGCCAGCGATGCGGCCACAACCGGGCGCCGCGTCGGCAACGGCGTCACGG
>JBARCH010000138.1:0-8323 GCA_049793875.1 Pseudolabrys sp.
TTAAATCGCAGGCCATGCCGGTACGCAGAGTAAGCCGGATGGAACAAAAAGTGGATGCCGGAGAAACTCATGAAAAAGATGAATCTCAAAACGGCGGGCGCGAGAGTTCTCAAAACCGTCGCGGCAATTGGTGTGGTCGGTACGCTGGCCCTTGCCGTATCGACGCCAAGTCAGGCCCGCAACGGCCGTATTGCGGCAGCCGGCGCGGGATTCGCGGCGGGTGCAGTGGTAGGCGCAGCGGCGGCCAGTAGTGCGTATGGTCCGGGCTATTATGGTCCGGGTTATGCCTCTAACGGGTACGACGCATATGCGTATGCGCCGGGCTACCGGGCGGATGGGACGTATCCGTCCTCATGCGCTGGCGACCTGGGTTATGGCCGTATCGATTACTGGGCGTGCTGATCCCAAGAACCTAAGCTAGCGAAAGAAAAGAGGGCGGATCCGTTGGGTCCGCCCTTAGCTTTTTGTCTCGGTGAGATGCGCGAGGCGATCAAGCGCGCCCTGCAGGATGAAAGCAGCGGCGTGCTGGTCGATGACCGCTGCGCGTTTCTTTCGGCTGACATCGGCGGCGATCAGTTCGCGCTCGACGGCTGCAGTGGACAGGCGCTCATCCCAGAGTGCAATTGGCAACTCAGTCAATTTGGAAAAATTGCGCGCGAAGGCCCGTGTCGATTGCGCGCGGGGACCTTCCGAGCCATCCATGTTCACGGGCAGGCCGAGCACGAAGCCGGTGGCACGTCGCTCGAGAGCAAGCGCCAACACGCGTTTGGCGTCGGCGGTGAAATTCCTGCGCGCGATTGTCTCGACGCCGGTGGCAAGCCTGCGGTCGTGATCGCAGGTGGCAACGCCGATGGTCTTGGTGCCGAGATCGAGCCCGATCAATGATCCCCGCGGTCCAAAATGGGGAGCGGCTTCGATGAGCGGAAGGACGGGGGCCATTGGTGGAGCGGTAGCATGGTCAACGCTTTTCGGACAACGGCCGGCAGGCCGGTGCATGGTGCTATGCGCGGCCCTCCGGGCGGCCCCTGCCATTGAGCCTCGGCGCTCCCCGGTACCCGACGGGACGGCGAACACGGCTTTGTTGCTCGGCGAAAGCGCGCTCTGCTATAGGCAGATTTCCGGAGTGCAGTGCTTCATGTCCGTTGACGCCGATACCGTCCGCCGCATCGCCCATCTCGCCCGCATCGCGGTTGCCGAGGACGAGGTCGAGCACCTCAAGGGTGAACTCAACGCCATGCTCGCTTTCGTTGAGCAGTTGTCGGAAGTCGACGTTGCGGGTGTCGAACCGATGACGTCGATGACGCCGATGAAAATGAAAAAGCGCGTCGATGTCGTGACCGACGGCGGCAATGCCGAGGCAGTGGTCGGCAATGCGCCGGCAAGCGAAGACCATCTCTTCCTGGTGCCGAAGGTGATCGAATAGATGTGCAGCGCGTGCGAAATGGCGTTCTGGCAGATGTGCGACGTGCTCAACCTCACGCCCGAGCAGATCCGTGTCGCCATGGAGACCGGGCAATTTCCGTCGACGCCAAATCCGCCGTCGCAGTTTTCCTGCGATGCACCGGATGATGCGTTGCCTGCCGATGCCGGGCCCAAACCGTGAGCGCGTTGACCGCTCTGACGATTGCCGGCGCCCGTGACGGACTGAAGAAAAAGGACTTCACCGCCGCTGAACTCGCCGACGCGCATCTTGCGGCCATGGAAAAGGCGCGCGGCCTCAATGCGTATGTGCTGGAAACGCCGAAGCGCGCGATCGCGATGGCGAAAGCCGCCGACGCACGCATAGCCGCCGGCAAGGCCGGTCCGCTTGAAGGCATCCCGCTCGCGATCAAGGATCTGTTCTGCACCGAAGGTGTGCGCACAACCGCGTGCTCGCGCATCCTCGACAATTTCGTGCCTGCCTACGAGTCGACCGTCACCTCGCATCTCTGGCGCGATGGCGCGGTGCTGCTCGGCAAGACCAACAACGACGAATTCGCTATGGGCTCATCGAACGAGACCTCGCACTTCGGTCCGGTAATTTCTCCGTGGCGGCGGAAAGGGGCTGGCACGCGGCTGGTCCCAGGTGGTTCGTCAGGCGGCTCGGCTGCGGCCGTGGCGGCGCATCTTGCGCTCGGTGCAACCGGTACCGACACCGGTGGTTCGATAAGACAGCCTGCCGCGTTCACAGGCACCGTTGGCATCAAGCCGACTTACGGCCGCTGCTCGCGCTGGGGCATCGTCGCGTTCGCTTCGTCCCTCGACCAGGCTGGACCGTTCACCCGCACCGTGCGGGACGCGGCGATCCTGCTGCGCTCGATGGCCGGGCACGATTCCAAGGACACGACAAGTGCGGACAAGTCCGTACCCGATTACGAAGCGGCGATCGGAAAGTCGGTGAAGGGGCTGCGTATCGGTATTCCGAAGGAATATCGGCTCGACGGCATGCCGGCGGAAATCGAGAAGATCTGGGCGCAGGGGCGCGAGTGGCTCAGCAAGGCTGGCGCCGAACTGGTCGAGGTGTCGCTGCCACACACCAAATACGCGCTGCCGGCCTATTACATCGTAGCGCCGGCCGAGGCCTCGTCCAACCTCGCGCGCTACGACGGCGTGCGTTACGGCCTGCGTGTTCCCGGCCGCGATCTCGTCGACATGTATGAGAAGACGCGCGGCGAGGGCTTCGGCGCCGAAGTGCGCCGCCGGGTGATGATCGGCACCTACGTGCTGTCGGCCGGTTACTACGATGCCTATTACCTGCGGGCGCAGAAGGTGCGTACGCTGATCAAGCGCGACTTTGAGGAATGCTTCAAGGCAGGCGTGCACGCGATGCTCACGCCGGCGACGCCGTCGGCAGCGTTCGGCGTCGGCGAGAAAGGTGGCGCCGATCCCGTGGAGATGTACCTCAACGACGTATTCACCGTTACCGTGAACATGGCCGGCTTGCCGGGAATTTCGGTGCCCGCAGGCCTCGATGCACAAGGTCTTCCCCTCGGCCTTCAACTCATCGGCCGTCCTTTCGACGAAGCGACGTTGTTTTCGCTCGGTGAGGTGATCGAGCAGGCGGCGGGACGATTCACGCCGCAGCGGTGGTGGTGACCATGTCGTCGAAGCCGTCGAAACTGATCAAGGGCGCGACCGGCGACTGGGAGGTCGTCATCGGCCTGGAAGTGCATGCCCAGGTGACATCGAAGTCGAAGCTGTTCTCTGGCGCCGCGACCGAATTCGGCGGCGAACCGAATTCTCACGTGTCGCTGGTCGATGCCGCGATGCCGGGCATGCTGCCGGTGATCAACGAAGAATGTGTGCGGCAGGCGATCCGCACCGGCCTTGGGCTGAAAGCCAAAATCAATCTGAAGTCCGTGTTCGACCGGAAGAACTATTTCTACCCCGATCTGCCGCAGGGCTATCAGATCAGCCAATACAAGTCGCCGATCGTGGGCGAGGGTGAAGTGATCGTGGATTTGCCCGGCGGCGAGGCCGTAACGGTCGGCATCGAGCGCCTCCACCTTGAGCAGGACGCCGGCAAATCGCTGCACGACCGGCATCCGAACATGAGCGCCATCGATCTCAATCGCTCTGGTGTCGCGCTGATGGAGATCGTCTCCAAGCCGGACATTCGTTCGTCCGAAGAAGCGAAGGCCTATGTCGCCAAGCTACGGTCGATCCTGCGCTACCTCGGTACCTGCGACGGCGACATGGAGAAGGGCAACCTGCGTGCTGATGTGAACGTTTCGGTGCGCAAGTCCGGCGATCCGCTAGGGACCCGTTGCGAGATCAAGAACGTCAATTCGATCCGCTTCATTGGTCAGGCGATCGAGCACGAAGCCCGCCGGCAGATCGATATCATCGAAGAGGGCGGCAAAATCGATCAGGAAACGCGGCTGTTCGACCCCAACAAGGGCGAGACGCGTTCCATGCGCAGCAAGGAAGAGGCGCACGACTACCGTTATTTCCCGGACCCCGACCTGCTGCCGCTCGAATTCGACGCGGCTTACGTCGAAGTACTGAAAGAGCATCTGCCGGAACTGCCGGACGAGAAGAAGGCGCGCTTCGTCAGCGCCTTCGGCCTGTCGTCCTATGATGCGGGCGTGCTGGTGGACGAGCGCGCCACCGCGGACTATTTCGAGGCGGTGGCGAAAGGTCGCGACGCGAAAGCGGCGGCGAATTGGGTGGTCAACGAGTTGTTCGGCCGGCTCAACAAGGAAGCCAAAGACATCGCGTCGTCGCCAATTACGTCGGATCAACTCGGTTCGATCCTCGATCTGATCGGCGACGGCACGATTTCCGGCAAGATTGCCAAGGATTTGTTCGAAATTGTGTGGGCGGAAGGCGGCGATCCGCGTGCGATCGTCGAACAGCGCGGTCTCCGGCAAGTCACCGACCTGGGCGCGATCGAGAAAGCGGTAGACGACATCATCGCCAGGAACCCGGACAAGGTCGCTGACGCAAAGACCAATCCAAAAGCGATTGGTTGGTTCGTGGGTCAGGTGATGAAGTCGTCCGGCGGCAAGGCGAACCCGCAGGCCGTCAACGACCTTCTGAAGAAAAAACTCGGAATCTGATCTTTGCCGTTTGGTCGGCCGAGTGCGCGCAGCGGACGCTTCCCCGCGCGCTGCATGATCGGTCCATGAGCCGTCGCGATGATCCGCGCGCCGGCAAACCGACGACCGCGACGAGGCTCGCGCGCGAATCACTTGGTGCCGATTCGCGCGTGTGAGATCGTTTTTGACCGACCGCGGGGTAAAAATGGGCGCCTCCCGTGAAAAAAAGTTCAGGCTGTGAATGAATGCAAACTTGCCGTCGTCACTGTCAAAATTTTCGCGCGCAAAAGACAAACGTCGTTGTTAAAACGAACGTGCCGAAATTTTCAGAAATGCTAAAAACCATTATTTTATCGATACATCTTGCAATCGCTTAGCGTCGCTAAAATGTTTTCGATTTTTAGTTTTGCACATCGACGTGAAGCGCGTGACGCTGCGGCGAACGCATTGCGAATGTCGACGGCGGCCGCGCGCGTACACGCTTCGTTAAGCGGAGTCGATGTTTTTTGCATTGTACTGTAGTAATCGGAGTGCAGTGCCGGTCGATTCGCGACCGCACTGATCCGACACCCGCCATGAATTTCATGGCTAGGAGGGCAGCAAATGGCGAAACGTAGAAAAGCTAAGGCAGCGGCGAAGAAGACGGCGAAGAAGTCCCGCAGGAAGAAGCGGCTCTAGTCTTTAGCCTCTAGCCGATCTTCGATCTTAACGTCGGAGATTGCGTCATAAGGGGCCGGTGCGCGCTACAGGTCGGTTAGCGCAATGCGATTGACCTGAAGCGCCCCGGTTCCGGTTTTGATGACAAAGGGCGTCGGCGAAACTTCGGTTTCACCGACGCCCTTTGTGCGTTTGGTTAGGCTCGCCTCTGCGGTGCGTGACGGTTTGCGATCGCTACCGTTTCTCCGCGGCCTGCTATTCGAACGCCTGGTTATTTTGCGCCGGCTTTTTTGTCAGCTTTGGCTTTTGCCTTTGCTTCCTTGGCGGCGGCTTTTGCCTTTGCTTTTTCTTCCTTCGCCTTGGCGTGCGCCGCAGCCTTGTCGGCTTTCGCCTTCGCCTTGGCTTCCTTGGCGGCCGCCTTCGCTTTGGCTTTTTCCTCTTTTGCCTGTGCTTTTGCGGCGGCCTTGTCGGCCTTCGCTTTTGCCTTCGCTTCCTTGGCTGCTGCCTTTGCCTTTGCTTTTTCTTCTTTTGCCTTGGCTCGCGCGGCCTTCTTGTCAGCCTGGGCTTTCGCCTTTGCTTCTTTTGCCTGTTGTCGCGCCGCCGCTTTATCCGTCTTGCTTTGCGCCGCACTGGTCTGCGGCGCGGCGGACTGAGCCTTCACGGCGCCGGCCGGAAGCGCGGCGCCGAGCGATACCGCGACGAGCGCGGCTAGAACATGCTTGAGCATAAGTATCCTCCAAACCCCGTTTTACGCAGCACCGATTGCCTGAATGGCGGTGCTACCATGACGATATGCGCCGGCGGCGGAGCCGTCCATGGGTTGTAGCTGTTGTGCTTTGCGCGTCAGGGCTCTAGTGGTTCCGTCCGCCCACGGCGCGATACAGGAGTGACCCCAATGGCGCGTGCCCGCAAAAAGCTGAAGGCCAGCAGCAAGGTTCGAGCAAAGGCCAAGCCGAAACCGGCGGCCAAAGCAAAGCGGGCGGGCAAGGCGAAGTCGAAACAGCGGCCGATCGAACTGCACTACTGGCCAACCCCGAACGGCTTCAAGATTTCGATCATGCTGGAGGAGTGCGGGCTGCCGTACACATTGAAGCCGGTGAACATCTCCAAGGGCGAGCAGTTCAATCCGGATTTCCTGAAGATATCGCCGAATAACCGCATGCCGGCGATCGTCGATCCGGGTGGTCCCGGCGGCCGGCCGATCTCGATCTTCGAATCCGGCGCGATCCTGCAATATCTCGGGCGCAAGACCGGCAAGTTTTATCCGGCCGACGAGCGCGGACGTGTCGAAGTGGACCAGTGGCTGTTCTGGCAAATGGGTGGCCTTGGCCCCATGGCCGGACAAGTTCACCACTTCAAGAATTACGCCAAAGAGACACTCACCTATGCGGTCGATCGTTACGTGAACGAGGTCAACCGTCTCTACGGCGTCATGAATACGCGGTTGAAAGATCGCGAATTCCTCGCCGGGAAATATTCGATCGCCGATATGGCCTGCGTCGGCTGGGCAAACGGCTGGGAGAGGCAGGGACAGGACATCAATCAGTTTCCAAACCTCAAGCGCTGGCTCGAAGCGGTGAAGGCGCGGCCGGCGGTGAAGCGCGGAATGGCGCTGGGCCTTGAGTTGCGTCAGGGCTACGACATGAAGGATCCGAAGGTGCAGGCCGTGTTGTTCGGTCAGCGCGCGCGCTGACCGGCGCCGATCAACGGGCGCGCGTCCAGTCCTGCGACTTGCAAAAGATGCCGCCGAGCACGCAGCCTTGCAGTTTGAGCGTGTTTGCGCTCGTCATCGTGAGATAGCCGTTATACGTCCTGCCGTCGTCGGCGTTGTAGACTTGCCCCTGCCATTTGTCGGGCGTGTTCGACGGCGTCAGGCCAAGCACGATGCGCACGCCGATCAGCGGGCGGTTACGCTTGGCGGAGTCCGGATTGTTGATGTCGGTTTTCGGTTTTCCGGTTTGCGGATCTTTCGACTCCTTCAGCCAAACGATATCGCCGCACAAATTATTATGCCCGCAAGGAACGATGCGCACCTGCGCTCTGTTTTCGGCCGTGTACCATTTGCCGATCGGTTCGGCCGCGAAGGCCTCTCCGCACAACAACAATGCGGCGCCGACGCCGATCAACGTTATTGTGGTCATTAAATTTCTTCGCATCGACATTTGTCCGTGGTTATCAAAACGAAAACCGCTTGCGTTAGCGGTTCCTGACCAAGGCGGAAAACCCCATATTTTGCTGGCACTTTTTCAATCGCGGCCACTGGACCAATAAACACCGTTCACGTTCGATTCATCGCAATACTTAAACCGGGATTCAAATTTTCTCCCCGATAGTAGCGATTGTCCGGGCGAGCTTTCGTCCGGAAAACAGGGGCGCGTTCAAGTCCAGCAGACATGGACCGGGCGCGAAAAAGGGGAGGCCATCATGGCTGATATCGAAATTCTGCCGGTGACGTCCGGCCAGGAGCCCGCCGACGCCGAAGGCTGCTTTGAACTCGGCATGAAGTATTCGGTCGGAAACTCGGTCCCGGTCGACATGATTGCCGCGCACAAGTGGTTCAACATCGCGGCCATGCGCGGCAACAGGGATGCGATCCGGTTGCGTCGTGAGATCGCTGAGCAGATGAGCGATTCAGAAATCGGCAGCGCTCAGCGTGCTGCGCGCGACTGGCTCAAACTACATCCCTACACACCGGTGCCGATGATCGAGATTCGCGCGGCGGCATAACGCGCAGATGCGGGCGGGTCTGATTGCGCTCCCTGCATGGATCAGCCGTGGCCGGGGCGGGGACCGCGCTGAATGAAAATTGGCCGGTGGCCTGGGCCGGGGTAGGCGGGATTCTCGTAGCAGTACCCACCGATGCCGCTGATGGTGGCCATGCATTGTGCGCGGTTGACGAAACCGCAGTTGGTTGCGCCGCCGCCTTTGCCGCCTTCAAGCGCGCACCAGGGATAGAGGACTTCCGCACGCGCGGGCGCGGCGGACGTCAACATTGCCGCCAGCGTGATAGCGGCGAACAGTGCTGCAGTCAGTTTTGGCATTGATCGCCTCCTGTCGGACTTGGTTGGTATTCTAACGCGCCAGCACCGTTCCAGTTTTTAGGCATTAAAACTTTATCTGCAAATGACTGATCCGCTGGCTCTGCC
>JBARCH010000139.1:0-1921 GCA_049793875.1 Pseudolabrys sp.
GGAAGGCGCGCGTCAGGGCGCACACGATGCCGGCCCGATCGGCGCCGTGGTCGGCGGAACGCTCGGCGCTGTTGCCGGCACCGTCGGCGGCATCCTCGGTGTCGAAGACCGCCCGCGCTTTCGCGAGTACGTCGTTCGCGAGCGGGTGCCGTCCTATCATTATGAAAGTGACTTCCGCGTCGGCGCGGTGCTGCCGGAAACCGGCGTCACCTATTACGACGTGCCGGCCGAGTACCACGTCACTGGCTATCGCTACACCTACGTGAACGAGCATCCCGTTCTGGTCGATCCGCGCACGCGCCGCATCGTCCAGATCATCGACTGATCCTCATACCCAGACCTATCGAAGGACTTCAAATATGCTCAAGTCATTGGCAATAGCGGCCGTCGCCGCTTCCGCACTGGCGATCACGGTAACCGCGCAACCTGCTTTCGCCCGCGATGGCGGCGCAGTTGCGGCCGGCGTCGTCGGCGGTCTCGCTGTCGGCGCGATCATCGGCTCGCAAGCCAACCGCAGCTATTACGGCGGGCCGGGCTACTACGAGCCGGCCTATCAGCCCGTCTACAGAAACTGCCGCGTCGAGCGGGAGCGGTATGAAGACCAATATGGACGCATGCGCGTTCACCGCATCCGCGTCTGCGATTGATCGTCGAAGCACCTTGAGCCTTCGGGCTCATTACCTCCCAACTCAACCCCGCCGGTAACGGCGGGGTTTTTTCGTGAAGGACGCTCCTACTCCGCCGCCTGCTGTTTCGGCGGCCGCATCGACTCCACGCCATCCGCTTCCGTCGCCGAGATCGTCGTGCGCACCATCAGCCGCGCCTCATGCGCGGGCCATGGCCGGCCGCGGTGCATGGTCGCGCGGTTATCCCACATGACGACGTCGCCGCTTTTCCATGCGTGCGCGTAACTCGTGCCGGGCGCGGTCGCCGCTTCCATCAGTTCATCGATCAGCTTCTTGCCCGCCGCCGGCTCCATGCCTTCAACCGCGTAAGCGTGCGAAGCGAGATAGATGGCGCCGCGGCCGTTGACCGGATTCTTCCACACCATGCGCCAGCACACCGGCGGCAGCGCCGCGCGCTCCTCCGGGCTCGCGAGATCTTTCGAGATCCGGCTGCGCGAATGCGCGTAGTCGTGCCAGGCAAAGGAATGCTCGAGCCTGTTGCGCAACGCCGGGTCAAGCTTCTCGAACGCGATGCGCGTCGAGACGAATTCCGTTTCGCCGCCGTTCGCCGGGATGATGCGCGCGGAGAGCACCGAGGTGAGCGCCGGCGTGCGCTTGAACGACGAGTCTGTGTGCCAGAGTTGGTTCGCCTTCTGGCGCAGCGCGATGCGGCTGTCCGGCGGCGCGACCTTGCCGTCCGGGCCGATGGTGGTGAGCGTGATGAAATGCGTGCCGGTGCCCTGCGAGCCGACTTTGGTGACTTCCGGCGGACCGAAGCGGCGCGAGAACGCGAGTTGACCGTCGTCGCTCACGTCCTGGCCGCGAAACACCAGCACCGAATGATCCTCGAAGGCCGCGCGCGCCTGCGCGTAAACGGCGTCGTCGTTGGCGATGTCAGCGAGCGTGACGCCGCGCAATTCGGCGGCAAAGCCCGGACCCAGCGGGATGACTTGCATGACGCCCTTCCTCCGGTGATCGCTTCGGCCCGGCAAGCTTCCTCCAAAACGCCGCGCCGTTGAAGCGGCATTTGGCACTAGGAATATAGTCCCATATCTCCGGTTGACACCACAAGGACAATATGTAGTAATATCAATGCCTTGGCAAAGTCGATTTGCAATACTCCAATGAAATCAGTAAGATTCTTAAATGAATGCGAAACACGACGCCGACGAGTCGGTCGCAATTACACCGGAAATGATCGAGGCCGGGCTCGACGTCATTTTTGGCTATAATTCCCAATTTGATCCCCCTGAATT
>JBARCH010000140.1:0-1962 GCA_049793875.1 Pseudolabrys sp.
GGACGCGTTTGCCGCGCCAGAACGAAGCGAGTGGGGCGCGCGTCAGTGCCAGATCTTCCATGGCGCCTTGCCGGATGCCCACAGTTCTTCCAACATGCTCTTGTCTCGTAGCGTATCCATCGCTTGCCAGAATCCGCGATGCTCGAAGGCCATCATCTGGCCCATGGCCGCGAGGCGAACGATCGGTGAGCCCTCCCAACTGACGTCGTCGCTCTCGATGAAATCGAGACAGCGTGGCGACAGAACAAAAAAACCGCCGTTGATCATGCCGCCGTCACCTGGCGGCTTCTCGACGAATTTGGTGACCTGATCGCCCGTGCGTTCCAATGCGCCATAGCGGCCGGGCGGGCGCACGGCGGTGACGGTGGCGAGCTTGCCGTGGCTGCGGTGGAAGTCGATGGACGAGCGGATGTTCACGTCGCTGACGCCATCGCCATAAGTGAAACAAAACACCTCTTCGTCTTTTATGTATTGCGCGACGCGCTTGAGGCGTCCGCCTGTTTGCGTGTTGTCCCCCGTGTCGATCAGCGTCACCCGCCAGGGTTCTGCGTTGCGCTGATGCACGACAACGCTGTTATCCGCCATGTCGAATGTAACGTCCGACATGTGCAGGAAATAGTTGGCGAAATATTCCTTGATGACGTAGCCCTTGTAGCCGCAGCAAATCACGAAGTCGTCTGCGCCGTGCGCGGAATAAAGCTTCATGATGTGCCAGAGGATCGGCTTGCCGCCGATTTCGATCATCGGCTTGGGCCGCAGGTAGCTTTCCTCGGAAATGCGTGTACCGAGCCCGCCGGCGAGGATGACGACTTTCATGCCGAAGCTTTCTGCACTGCGGCGGGCTTCGTGCGTTTCAGAATCGCGTTCCAGAAAGAAAAATAGCGTTCACCGCGCTCCTTGGAGCATAGCGTCATGAAGCGGCTGATTTCGGCGAGCACGCCATCGAAGGAAAGCTGGCCCGTCGACGCCGTCAATTTTGCGCAAAGTGCGTCGGCCGCGCCCGTCAACGCAGAATCGAACGCCTGTCGTGGCTGATTGGCGAAGCGGGCAAACATTACCGAGAACCAGCGGTCGGCGACCCATTGGCGCTGGGCGTGCGGCATGTCGGGAAAAATATCGGAGTGGAGCGCGAGAGCGGCGCCTTCAAAGCCGCAGATGAACCAATGCAGCTTGTTGATGGCCGGGTCGAGCTCCGCCCCGCGATAGAATTCCAGGTCACGTTGTTCGGCGCTTGCTGGATTTTCCCAAGGCCCGATGTCATAGCCGTAGATCAGACGATTGATCCGCAGGAATTTTCCGCTCATGAGATAGAGCAGGCATTGGATTTGGTCGTGAAACGAGAAATAAGTCGGCATCGAGCTCATGAAATTGAACACGCGTCGCACGACATCGTTGCGGATCGGCGCGTACATCAGGATATTGACGCCGGTGTAAGCGAAGTAGCCGGCGATCCGCTTCGACAGATCGGGTGAGTCGACATCCGGATAGGCGACGACGGCAGAGCCCTGCGAGCCCTCGATGGCGAAGGCTCCGGTCACGCCGATGATGGAGCGATCGTCACGCGCCTTGGCAAGAATTTCCGGCATCGACTGAATGGCGCGGTCGAAGCAGAAATCGTCATCCGCCAGTTGAAGGACGAATTCGCCTTTCGCTAGCTGAAGAATCTCAGCATAATTATCGAGCGGACCGCATGGTTCGGCAGCGATGATGTTGCAATTCTCTGCGTTGAAGCGTGCGAGCAATTCGCGCTTTTCGGCATTGCCGGAGTTATCTCGTACGATCACTTCGATGTCCGGCCCCGCCCAGGAGCAGGCCTGGATGATTCTGGAGCAGACCCGGAGGCCCTGCCGATACGTCGGAATCAAAATGGAAAGCTGCACGGAGAATCCCTTTGTCGGGGGGCGAATTCATCACGCGCACGAATCGCTTGATAATACTTAGTTAGTTAGACCTAGGTCACGT
>JBARCH010000141.1:0-5771 GCA_049793875.1 Pseudolabrys sp.
CCGCTCGAACTGGTGCGCGGCGCCAACAAGAGCGACCTTGCCGGCACCATCACGCTTTGCCCGCCGTCGGCCACGCAGGATTTATGGACGCGGCGTTTTCCCGATCCGCTCGCCTGCTTTGCGTCCGGCTGTATGCGCGTGCGCGCCCGCGCACGTCAGGGCGGCATCGAATTGCCGCTGGTTAATTCCGATCACGCCGACTGGCCCGGCCTCACGAAAACGATACTCGCAACCGGCGCGTCCGAAATATGGGTCACGCACGGCCAGGAAGACGCCCTCGTGCATTGGTGCAAGACGCAAGGGCTCAAGGCGCGCCCGCTCGACATCGTCGGCTACGGCGATGAAGAGGAAACCGGCGAGGCAACCGCCGAATGAACCGTTTTGCCGAATTGCTCGACCGCCTCGCCTACGAACCGGCGCGCAACAACAAGCTGCGGCTGATCGCCGATTATTTGCGCACGACGCCCGATCCGGAACGCGGCTGGGCGCTGGCCGCACTGACGGGTGCGCTGTCTTTCAAGCACGCCAAGGCGGGCATGATCCGCACGCTCATCACCGAGCGCACCGACGAGACATTGTTCGCGCTGTCTTACGATTATGTCGGGGATCTGTCCGAAACCGCCGCGCTGATGTGGCCCGTCGATGCATCGGCGCAACCTGTCCAATCCCCATCACTCTCCGAAGTTGTCGAGAAGCTTTCGACGCTCGGCAAGGCGCAACTTCCGGCGCAGCTCGCGCGCTGGCTCGACGCCCTCGACGAAACGGGCCGCTGGGCGCTGCTCAAACTGGTGACCGGCGGCCTGCGCGTCGGCGTATCCGCGCGGCTTGCCAAAACTGCGGCCGCGTCACTGGGCGACAAGGAGGCCAACGAAATCGAAATCCTGTGGCCCGGATTGACGCCGCCTTATCTCGAATTGTTTGCGTGGCTGGAAGGCCGCGCCGGCAAACCGGTGGCCCGCGCGGGCGCGAGTTTCAGCCCGGCAATGCTCGCACACGCGATTGAGGAAACCGATCTTGCCGCGCTCGATCCGGGCGACTTCGTGGCGGAGTGGAAATGGGATGGCATCCGCATCCAGGCGGTCGCCGCGCGCCGCGACGATGGCGAGATCGAAAGCCGGCTTTATTCGCGCACCGGCGAGGATATCTCTGGCAGCTTCCCCGATCTGACGCAGGTGCTGCGCGAACCCGGTGCAATCGACGGCGAGTTGCTGATCCTGCGCGACGGCCGCGTGCAGACGTTCAACGTCCTGCAACAACGACTCAATCGCAAATCCGTGAACGCCAGGCTCCTGGACGAATTTCCGGCGCATCTGCGCGCCTACGATCTCCTGGCGGAAGACAGCGACGATCTGCGCAAGCTGCCGTTCGCGGCTCGCCGCGCGCGGCTGGAAAAATTCGTGCGGCGTCTCGGTACGCCGCGCATCGACCTATCGCCGGTGGTGCCTTTCACGAATTGGCCGGAATTGATTGCCGCGCGCGCCAATCCTGCGGCCGGCGGCGCCGGCGAAGACGCCGCCGCGGTGGAAGGCGTCATGCTTAAACGGCGCGACGCCGCCTATGTGCCTGGGCGTCCAAAGGGCCTGTGGTGGAAATGGAAGCGCGACCCGATGGTCGCCGACGCGGTGCTGATGTACGCCCAACGCGGCCACGGCAAGCGTTCGTCTTACTATTCCGACTACACGTTCGGCGTCTGGACCAAAGGTGAGGACGGCGACGTGCTGGTGCCGGTCGGCAAGGCGTATTTCGGCTTCACCGACGAAGAATTGATCCAGATCGACCGTTTCGTTCGCCGCAACACCATCGAACGCTTCGGCCCGGTGCGCGAGGTCGAACACAGCGCGGACAAGGGGCTGGTGGTGGAGGTCGCGTTCGAGGGACTGCAACGCTCGACGCGGCACAAGTCCGGCCTCGCCATGCGCTTTCCACGCATCAGCCGCTTGCGCTGGGACAAGCCGCCACGCGAGGCCGACCGGCTCGAAACCTTGGAAAAAATGCTGGCGGCGAGCAAGCATGGTCGCGCACCGGCGGCCGTTCCGGCAGCGGCGAGAGACCGGAAAAAAGAAAGGCTGGATTCCTAGCGGCCCGTGACTGAAGGAAACAAGGATTGTGCTAATGTCGGAACAGGAGACGCAGAATATGGCTGACAATCCAAACGTCACGCGATGGGTCGGCGGTTCGCCGCTGGCAGTCTTCGGGCGACTGATCCTGGTATCGGTTCTGGTCGGCGTTATCCTGTCCGCGCTTGGCCTTGACCCGTGGAATATCCTTCAGAGCGTGCAGCGACTGCTGCTCAACGTCTGGAACATGGGTTTCGACGCGGTGCGCTGGCTGTGGCGCTATTTCCTGCTCGGCGCAGTGATCGTCATTCCGATCTGGCTCATCATGCGCGCCGTCAACGCGCCACGCGGCAAGTGAGCGTAGAGCAAGTAAGCGCAGACAAGTAAGCGCCGATTAGCTCGGCCAGCTTTCGGCCGTGATGTTGGCGGCTTCCGAACCGACCATCGACGCGAGCGAATCGCGGTGGCCGCGGCGCAGCGCCGCCAGCAAGTCCGCCTTGATTTCGGCGACAAGCCCGAGGCCCCGGAAAACGAGGCCGGAGTACAACTGCACCAGCGTGGCGCCAGCTTTCATTTTCGCGATTGCCGCCGCGCCGGAGTCGACGCCGCCGGCGCCGATCAGCGGGAACGCGCCTTCCGCGCGCACGAAGGTTTCCGCCAGCATGCGCGTCGCCAGCTTGAACAGCGGCCGCCCGGAAAGTCCGCCCGCTTCTTTCGCCTTCTCGCGCTCGCGTAGCGCGCTCGGCCGGCTGACCGTGGTGTTGCCGACGATCATGCCGTCGATGCGGTGCTTGCGCGCGATGCCGACAGCATCGTCGAGATCGGAAAGCGTCAGGTCGGGTGCGATCTTGAGCAGCACCGGCGTGCGTCCGGCACGGGCGCTCACGCGCTCGCGCGCGTCGAGCACACGGGCGAGCAGATCGTCGAGCGCCCTCGCCTGCTGCAAATCGCGCAAGCCCGGCGTATTGGGCGACGAGACGTTGACGGTGAAGTAGCGCGCGACCGGCGCGAACGCTTCTATGAGATGCACATAATCGGAGACGCGGTCCGCGGCATCGCGATTGGCGCCGATGTTGACGCCGACGATGCCGTCGCCCGTGCGCGCGGCCAGCCGCGCCAACACCGCCGCCTCGCCCTCGCTGTTGAAGCCGAGTCGATTGATCACCCCGCAATCGGAGTCGAGGCGGAACAGGCGCGGCCGTGGATTGCCGGCCTGCGGGCGCGGGGTCACGGTGCCGACCTCGATGAAGCCGAAGCCCAGCCGGAGCAGCGGCTCGACCACCTGGGCATTCTTGTCGAAGCCGGCGGCAATGCCGACCGGATTGGGGAAATTCAGCCCAAAAGCCCGCACCGTGAGGCGCCCGTCGTCCGGCGCAGACCGCGGCAGGGGCACATAACGAAGCGCCTTGATAGCGAAAGCATGCGCGTCCTCCGGGTCGAGGGCGCGCAGCAAAGGCAGCGAAAGGCGGTCAAAAAGACCAATCAAAACCTGGAACTCCGGGGGGTTCTTGCGGCCGACCCTATCGGCGGGGCCTTCGGTTGTTCAAGGCCGCGGCCACAAGAAACTGTTGCTGGACCCCATCGACTCAAGGTTATAATTCCTATTACCTAGACAATAGTCTCATCGCCGCTCTTGTCGCGGCTTGTTCCCGGCCTGGGATGCCTTGCCATGCTGACCCATAATCAGATCTGGACCGCCATCGACCGCCTCGCCGAACGCGCCAAGCTTTCGCCGTCGGGGCTCGCAAAGAAGGCCGGCCTCGACCCGACCACCTTCAACAAATCGAAGCGCATCACGCCCGACGGCCGAGCGCGCTGGCCGTCAACGGAGTCGGTCGCCAAATCGCTCGCCGCGACCGGCGTGAGCGTCGATACCTTCGTCACGCTGATCGCCAATACCGGCAAGCACATCACGCAACCCGTGCCGCTGATCGGCTTCGCCGAAGCCGGCGACGGCGGCTATTTCGACGACGGCGGCTTTCCCGTCGGCAAAGGCTGGGAAGAAATCGCGTTTCCGTCGGTGAAAGACGAGCACGCTTATGCGCTGGAGATTTCCGGCGATTCGATGAAGCCCGCCTATCGCGACGGCGACGTCATCGTCGTTTCGCCGGCGGCGCCGATCCGGCGCGGCGACCGCGTGGTCGTCAAGACCAAGGACGGCGAGGTGATGGTCAAGGAACTGCGCCGCAAGACTTCAAAGAGCATCGAACTCAAATCGCTTAATGCCGAACATCGCGATCGCACGATTTCGACGGCGGATGTCTTGTGGGTCGCCCGCATCATGTGGGCCAGTCAATAAATCGGGGGGCATCGTGATTCAAAATACAACCGTTCATCCAAACGCATGCGCTTGTTGCGGCGACATCTTGCGGGCGCGCTTCGATCGCCGCCGCTTTCTTCATCTCACAGCCGGCGCCGGTCTTGCGGCAGCGCTGCCTTCGCTCGCTTTCGCGGCGAGCGGCCATTACGAGGCGATGCTGCTCACCTGCATCGATCCGCGCTTTCCGGTACCGACCGCGACGTACATGAAACACCGCCACATGACCGGAAAATACAGCCAGTTCACGTTTGCCGGCGCGGCGATCGGCGTGGTGGCGCCTGCGTTCAAGGATTGGGAGAATACGTTCTGGGACAATCTCGCGGCGTCGATCCAGTTGCACAACATTCCGAAAGTGATCGCACTCGATCATCGCGACTGCGGTGCGGCAAAGATCGCCTACGGCGCCGAGAAGGTCGCCAACCGGACTGTTGAAACGGAGACGCACAAGGCGGCGCTGATGGAATTCCGCAAGCAGGTGGCGGAACGCCAGCCCAGGCTCAAGACCGAGCTGTGCCTCATCGATCTCAACGGCAAGGTCGAGACGTTTACCTAGGCGCTGCGCGCCAGCGCCCCGTTGATCATGTCGACGGTATTCTGCAAGCCATAGACCGCGACGAACGAACCGAAGCGCGGGCCTTTCTCCTGGCCGAGCAGAACCTGATAGAGCATGTTGAACCAGTCGAGCGAAACGCCCGGCTTGCCGTCCTTCGCCTTTTTCTTCTCGTCGAGGAACGGCTCGCGGCGGCCGACTTCGTAGACGACGTTCTGGATATCTTCCGCGCTCGCGTCTCCCTGCAACTGCCCGAGCGCGTCGCGCAAATCGGTCAGCGCCGCGCGTTCGCCGTCGGTCGGCTCACGGAATTTCTTCGCCGGCAAGACGAAGTCGCGGAAGTAATGGATGGCGTATTCGACTTGCGCGTTGAGCCTGGGATGCGTCTGCGGCGTGACGCCCGGCCGGTAGCGGCCGATGAAACCCCACAGCGTGTCGGCGTTCTCGGCGTTCGATGACGACACCAGCGTGAGCAGCATCGCGAACGAGATCGGCGCCTCCACCTTCGGCGGATTGCCGGAATGGATGTGCCACACCGGATTCGACAGCCGCTGCTTGACGTCCTGCCGCTCGTAGCCGTCGAGGAATTGCTGGTAATCATCGACGTTGCGCGGGATGACGTCGAAGTAAAGCCGCTTTGCCGCCTTCGGCTCGCGATACATGAACAGCGACAGGCTTTCCGGGCTGGCGTAGCGCAGCCACTCGTCGATGGTGAGACCGTTGCCCTTCGACTTGGAAATCTTCTGGCCCTTCTCGTCGAGGAAGAGCTCGTAATTGAATCCTTCCGGCGGCTGCGCACCGAGCGCGCGGCAGATCTGGCCCGACAGCTTGACCGAGTCGATCA
>JBARCH010000142.1:0-3841 GCA_049793875.1 Pseudolabrys sp.
CGCCGACGAGGGCAAGAAGCAGGTCGGTTCGGGCGTGGTGGTCATCGTAGGCTTGACCGAGGACGGCAGGGCCGGCGTGGTGGTCGGCGTCACGGACGACCTAACGGCACGTTTCAACGCCGTCGACTTGGTGAGAAAAGGCGCTGAAGCACTCGGGGGCAAGGGCGGCGGCGGTCGCCCTGACATGGCTCAGGCCGGGGGGCCTGACAGCACCAAGGCCGACGCAGCGTTGAAGGCGATCGAGGCCGCGCTGGCAAACTAATTTGTCATGGCCGGGCTTGTCCCGGTGACGACAGAAGCAAAATGCAAGCCTTCACCATCCGGCACTGGACGTCGCGCGAGCGGCTCGGCGACATCATGGCGATGGTGCACGCGGCGTTCGCCGGCCTCGAGCCGCCGTCCGGCGTGCTCACGGAAACCGTGGCGGACCTCGCGGCGCGCCAGCGCGACGGCATCGTGCTGGTGGCGTTGGGCGGTGACGAGTTCGTCGGCAGCCTGTTCTGCGCGCACAAGGACGGCTCGCTTTACCTCACCCGGATGGCCACGCGGCCGGATTGGCAGCGGCGCGGTATCGGGCGCGCGCTGCTGCGTGCCGCCGAAGAAGAGGCGCAGCGGATGGGCCTGCTCACGCTGAGGCTGCGGGTGCGTAAAACGCTGCCGGAAAATCTGGCCTATTTCACCAAGGCCGGATTTGCCGTCGTGGGCGAGGGCCAGGAGAATGGCCGCACGCCGTTCGACGTGATGGAGAAAGTGCTCGGCTAACATTCCGAGGGACTTGCATGAAGTGCGCGAACCCGGAATCCACCTCCACCGCTGCGGCGTATCGATTCCGGGTCCGCGACCCATAGTGCATCGAAGACGCGCGTGAACGCGCTTGAGGGCCGCGCCCCAGAATGTTCTTCGTCAGGCCGCCATCGTTTTCTTCAAATTCTCGGCGACCTTGTCGAGGAAGCCGGTGGTCGACAACCACTTCTGGTCGGGGCCGACGAGGAGCGCGAGATCCTTGGTCATGGAGCCGGCCTCGACGGTATCGACGCAGACTTTCTCGAGCGTGGTCGCGAACTGCGCGAGCTGCGCGTTGTTGTCGAGCTTGGCGCGATGGCCAAGGCCGCGCGTCCAGGCGAAGATCGACGCAATCGAATTGGTCGATGTCTCCTTGCCCTTCTGGTGCTCGCGGAAATGGCGCGTCACGGTGCC
The DNA here is from genome assembly GCA_049793875.1 of Pseudolabrys sp. Classification (GTDB taxonomy): domain Bacteria; phylum Pseudomonadota; class Alphaproteobacteria; order Rhizobiales; family Xanthobacteraceae; genus Pseudolabrys. The sequence continues at coordinate 1,198 of JBARCH010000142.1, forward strand.
GTGCGCGGCTTCCGCTTCAACCACCTTGCCGTCCGGTGTCATCAGCACCGAAGTCATCAGGCCGAGCGAGCCGTAACCCTGCGCAATGGTGTCGGACTGCACGTCGCCGTCGTAGTTCTTGCAGGCCCAGACATAGCCGCCGGACCACTTCAGTGCCGACGCCACCATGTCGTCGATCAGGCGATGCTCGTAGGTGATTTTCTTCGCCGCGAACCTGTCCTTGAACTCCTTGTCGAACACTTCCTGGAACAGCTCCATGAAGCGGCCGTCATATTGTTTGAGGATCGTGTTCTTGGTGGACAGGTACACCGGATAATTCCGGTTCAATCCGTAATTCATCGACGCCCGCGCGAAATCGCGGATCGAGTCGTCGAGGTTGTACATGGCCATCGCGACGCCCGAAGCCGGCGCCTTGAACACTTCCTTCTCGATGACCTTGCCGTCGCTGCCGACGAACTTGATCGAGATGGTGCCGGCGGTCGGAAACTTGAAATCGGTGGCGCGGTACTGATCGCCGTAAGCGTGGCGGCCGATGATGATCGGCCTGGTCCAGCCCGGCACGAGCCGCGGCACGTTCCTGCAGATGATCGGCTCGCGGAAGATGGTGCCGCCGAGGATGTTGCGGATGGTGCCGTTGGGCGAGCGCCACATTTCCTTGAGGCCGAATTCCTTCACGCGGCCTTCGTCCGGCGTGATGGTGGCGCATTTCACCGCGACGCCCACTTCGCGCGTCTTGTTGGCGGCGTCGATGGTGATCTGGTCGTTGGTCTTGTCGCGCGCTTCGATGCCGAGATCGTAATAGAGGAGATCAATGTCGAGATAGGGATGGATCAGTCTGTCCTTGATGAGCTGCCAGATGATGCGGGTCATCTCGTCGCCGTCCATTTCGACGACCGGATTGGTAACCTTGATCTTCGCCATTTAAGGAGCCGCCTTTTAAGAGCTCACGCCGGCAACGGGTCTAGAGCGTCGCGAGCGCGGCGTTCAGCGTGGCGCTCGGCCGCATCGCGGCCGACGCCTTGGCGTCATCGGGCAGGTAGTAACCGCCGATGTCGACCGGCTTGCCTTGCGCGGCGATCAGTTCGCCGTTGATCTTGGCTTCGTTCTTGGTGAGCGTCTCGGCCAGCGGCTTGAAGCGAGCTTGCAACTCCTTGTCTTTGGTCTGCGCGGCCAGCGCCTGAGCCCAGTACAGGGCGAGGTAGAAGTGGCTGCCACGATTGTCGATTTCACCGACCTTGCGCGCAGGATTGCGGTTGAACTCGAGGAACTTGCCGATGGCCGTGTCGAGCGTCTCGGCAAGAACCTGCGCCTTGGCGTTCTTGCAGGTCTGCGCCAGGTGTTCGAGCGACGCGCCCAGCGCAAGGAATTCGCCGAGCGAATCCCAGCGCAAATAGCCTTCTTCCTGGAACTGCTGCACGTGCTTGGGGGCCGAGCCGCCGGCGCCGGTCTCGAACATGCCGCCGCCCGCCAGCAACGGAACGATCGACAGCATCTTGGATGAAGTGCCGAGCTCCATGATCGGGAAAAGATCCGTCAGATAATCCCGCAGAATGTTGCCGGTGACGGAAATTGTGTCCTGGCCCTTGCGAATCCGGTCGAGTGAAAATTTCATCGCGTCGACCGGGGCCAAAATGCGGATGTCGAGCCCCTTGGTGTCTTGATCCTTCAAGTACGTCTCGACCTTGGCGATAAGCTGCGCGTCGTGCGCGCGGTTCTTGTCGAGCCAGAACACCGCCGGCGTGTTGGTGAGGCGCGCGCGGCGCACACCGAGCTTTACCCAATCCCGCACGGCTGCGTCCTTGAGCTCGCACATGCGGAAGATGTCACCGGCCTCGACGGGCCGCTCCAGCAGCACCTTGCCGTCGTCCGCGACGACGCGGACCGTGCCGCCAGCCGGCACTTCGAAGGTCTTGTCATGCGAGCCGTATTCCTCGGCCTTCTGCGCCATCAGGCCGACGTTCGGCACCGAGCCCATGGTCTTGGGATCGAACGCGCCGTTGGCTTTGCAGTCCTCGATGACAGTCTGAAACAGCCGCGCGTAGGCGCGATCCGGGATCACCGCCATGGTGTCGTGCAGCTTGCCGTCGGCGCCCCACATGCGGCCGGACTCGCGGATCATCGCCGGCATCGTCGCGTCGATAATGAAGTCCGAGGGGACATGCAGGCCGGTGATCCCCTTGTCCGAATTCACCATGGCGAGAGCCGGACGCTTCGCGTATTCGGCCGCGATGTCATCCTTGATCGCTTTCTTCTCGGCGTCCGGCAGCGTCTCGATCTTCGACAACAGATCGCCGAAGCCGTTGTTGAGATTGACACCGAGCTTCTTCAGCGTGGCGGCGTGCTTCTCGATCACGTCGGCGAAGAAGATGGAAACGGCGTGGCCGAAAATGATGGGATCGGCGATCTTCATCATGGTCGCCTTGACGTGCAGGGAGAACAGCACGCCTTCCTTCTTGGCGGCCTCGACCTGCTCGGCAAAGAAGGCGCGCAGTGCCTTGGCGCTCATCACGGAGGCGTCGATGATCTCGCCGGCCGCGAGCGCCGTCTTGGCCTTCAGCACTGTGACGGCGCCGCCGGCGCCGGCCAATTCGATGCGAACGTTGGTCGCTTTGTCGACCGTGGTCGCGATTTCCGAGCCGAAGTA
>JBARCH010000143.1:0-10238 GCA_049793875.1 Pseudolabrys sp.
ATGCGGTGTTAGGTTTGCTGCGGGAGACTCGCGGTATTCGTCAGGGAGAGCAGCATGAAGCGGGTCGCATTGGCGATTCTGATGGCCGGCGCCGCGGCCATGTCGGCAAGCGCTCAGGACATCCCGCAGATCGTGCGGCCGTCGCAGCCGTCGGAGCAGGCCAAAGTTCCAACCGTCCGCTATCGCTTCGAGCGTGTGGCCGAAAACTTCCTCCGTTTCGACAACGTAACCGGCCAGATCACCTTTTGTAGCCAGCAAGGCGCCAACTGGGCCTGTCAGGCTGTCCCGGAGAATCGGCCGGCGCTGGAAAAGGATATCGGCCGCCTGCAACAGGAAGTCGTCGATCTCAAACAGCAGTTGCAGGGTGAGATTGGCGAACTCAAGCAACAGATTGTGGCCTTGCAGCCGCCCCCGCCGCCGCGTCCGCCGGCGCCGATACCGCCGTCAGGAGCAAGCCCGCAAGCGTCCGGCAGCGGTGTGACCATCGTGATGCCGACGCAGGAAGATCTCGACCACGCCAAGGATCGTGCAGCAGCATTCATCACGAACGCCTGGCGTCGCGTGGTCGACATGATCGCCAGTTTCCAGAAGGAAGCGATGCGCCGGGGCTGAAGTCCGGCTCGCTATCGGAATGTGAACGGCCGGTTATCAGCGATTACGCGCAGCACACCACAGACGATCGCGACGGCGACACTCGTTGTCGAAACCGACGGCGTCGGCTTTACCGACGTCACGCGGGACGTGGCGCGCTTCGTAAAGGAAGCTGACGCAAGAGAGGACGTGCTGCTGCTCTATTTGCGGCACACCTCTGCCTCGCTCACGATTCAGGAGAACGCCGATCCGGACGTGCAAACGGATCTTGTCACCGCGCTCGACCGGCTCGCGCCGGAGCACGCGCCCTGGGTGCATGATGTTGAAGGACCGGACGATATGCCCGCGCATGTGAAAGCAATGCTTAACGGCGTTACGCTGCATGTGCCGGTGACCGGCGGCGCGATGGCGCTCGGCACGTGGCAGGGCATTTATCTGGTCGAGCACCGCCGCGCGCCGCATCGCCGCGAAATCGTGTTGCAATTTATCGGCGGCAGCCGAACCGGCCCGCATAAATGACGGGCGTAAGATACTGAAATTAGGTGTATTATTGTCTGCGATGGGCCGTCTATTGATGCCTTCGGAATAGCGCCGCACTATGCGGGAGAGCCAAAACCGCCCAAAACGCGCCCAGGAGAGGGTTTTCCGTTGAACGACCATTCGGCCTATCGCCTGGTGATTGCGGATGACCATCCGCTATTCCGCGGCGCATTGCGCGAGGCGGTGACCGGGCTGTTGGATGGCGCGGAGATTTCGGAGGCCGGCACGTTCGACGAAGTGGTCGAACTGCTCGAGCGAAGAGGCGAGGTTGACCTGGCATTGCTCGATCTGCGCATGCCGGGCACGCGCGGTTTTTCGGGATTGATGTATCTGCGCGCGCAATTTCCCAGCGTGCCGGTGATCGTGGTGTCGGCTAACGACGATCCGGCGGCGATCCGCCGTTGCATGGAGTTCGGCGCATCCGGTTTTATTCCGAAGACACTCGGTGTCGACGCGATGCGCACGGCAATCTCGCGCATTTTGGACGGCGGCGTGTGGACGCCACCCGATATCGACCTGCACGCCGGTTCCGACAATGAGACCGCCGCGCTGCTCAATCGCATGGCGACGTTGACGCCGCAGCAGGTGCGTGTGCTGATGATGTTGTCGGAAGGCCTGCTCAATAAGCAGATCGCCTATCAGCTCAGCGTGTCGGAGGCGACGGTGAAGGCGCACGTGTCGGCAATCCTGCAGAAGCTCGGTGTCGAAAGCCGCACGCAAGCCGTGATCGCCGCAGCCAAGATCGAATCCGGTCATTGGCCGCAGAACATCCCCGTCGAAGGTTGAGCGCCAGCCAATTTATTCCGCGGCCACCCGCAGCGCCCGCCATTGCGCGAGCAACGCGCGCAAGGCCGCCGGCTTGATCGGTTTGTGCAGGAACTGGATGCGCTCTTTGCGCGCGGCATCGCGCACGTCCAGGCTGCGGTCGGCGGTGATCAGGATCGCCGGCAAATCGGCGCCGATGTGTTGGCGCAGGGCGATAATGGCATCGATTCCGTTACCTTCGTCGAGGTGATAGTCGACTAGCAGCCCGTTCGGCATGGTTGCACTCTTGGCGAGTCGTGTCAGCGCAGCCGCGAGATCCGGCGCCTTGATGACGTCGCACCCCCATCCGCGCAACAGCGTTTCCATGCCGTCGAGGATTGCCGGCTCATTGTCGATGCAAAGCGCCGTCGTCCCCGCGAGCTGGCTGGGGTCGATACTGGCGTGGTCGTCCCGCGGCTGGCGCGCCGGCACATTCTGCGCACGCGGCACCGTGACGGAGAAATGCGAGCCGCGTCCGGGTTCCGACCTGATGGCGACCTCGTGGTCGAGCATGCGGCTGATGCGCTCGACGATCGACAGGCCAAGTCCCAACCCGCGCGCGATGCGCGCACCCTGATCAAGCCGGTGGAATTCGAGGAACACGTCATGATGCATCGATTCCGGAATACCGACGCCGGTGTCGTAAATGTCGATGCGCAATTGCTCGCCCTGCCGCCGGCAGCCGACCAGTACGCGGCCTTTCGGCGTGTATTTGATCGCGTTCGATACCAGGTTCTGCAACAGACGCCGCAGCAAGCGGCGGTCGGAGCGCACCGCCAGCGAGCAGGGCACAAATGCGAACGCCAATCCCTTCTCGTTCGCCATCGGTGCGAACTCGACTTCGATTCGCTGCAGCAATTCGTCGATGCGGAAGTTTGCAAGCTCCGGCCGCATGGCGCCGGTGTCGAGCCGCGAAATGTCCAGCAACGCGCCGAAGATTTCCTCTACCGCTTCGAGCGAGGCGTCGATGTTGCTGACCAGTTGGCTATCCTCGCGCGGGCCCGGTCGCGCACCATCGCGCGCATTTTGCCGCTCGATCAGGCTGGTGACGTAAAGACGCGCGGCGTTAAGCGGTTGCAGGATGTCGTGGCTGGCTGCAGCGAGAAATTTCGTCTTTGAGATATTCGCCGCGTCGGCCTCGCCCTTGGCATGCGCCAGCGCGGCGTTAAGGCGTGTCAGTTCCTCGGTGCGCTCATGCACGCGGCCCTCCAGCGTTTCATTGGCGCGTTCCAGTGCCTCGGCCGCTTTCACGCTCGGCGAAATATCGGTGAACGTTGTCACGATGCCGCCGTCCGGCATCCGGTTGGCGCGCACTTCGATCACCAGCCCGGGCATGGCGAAACGTTCAAGGAACGGCTCGGTGCCCGCGACGTAGCGCTCGATCTTCTGGCGCACGAAATCGTCGATGCGATCCGCCCGCACGTCGGCGCGCTTGGCGTTGAGACGCAGGATTTCGTCGAGCCTTATGCCGGCGCGCGTCAGGCTCGGGGGCATATCGAGGATCTCGCCGAACTGCCTGTTCCAGCAGATCAGTTGCAAATCCTTGTCGAATACCGCGATGCCCTGCCGCACATGATCGAGCGCGGTCTGCAGGATTTCGCGGTTGTACTGGATCGCCGCGCTTGCGTCGTCGAGCAGCTTGAGCGCGGCCTTGGTCGACACCGTGCGCTTGCGCAGCACCAGCGACAACACCAGCCGCGACGACGCGCCGCCGATCGCCGACGCCAGCACATGCTCGGCATGGCGAATTAGGCGGAAATCCGCCTCGTCTTGTGGCTCGAGGCTGATGCGGTGCGTGTCGGCGAAACTTTCGAACGCATTGCGCGTGCGCGCCTCGCCCAAATAGCGCGCCACAGTGGCCGTCAGTTCGCCAATGGTGACTGACGAGCGCCATAATCGGAAAGCCGGTGTTATCGGCGCAAGCTCCGACGGCACGAACAAATTTGCTTGCAGCCGTTCGATCGAGGAGGGCTCGCGGCCGAACGAGAAAATCACGTAGCAGGCGATGTTGATCGCAAGGCTCCACAGCACGCCATGCACCAGTGGCGGCAAATCGAGGCCGAACAGGTGCTGCGGCCGCAGGGCGTCGATGCCCCACGGCCCGTTGGTCAGGATGTTCTGGGCGACGATGCCGATGTCGGCGAAGCTCGGCAGCAGCAGCGTATAGGCCCACACCAGGAAGCCGGTCGTCATTCCGGCGATAGCGCCACGCGCGTTGGCACGCCGCCAGATCATCCCGCCGAAAAACGCCGGCGCGAGCTGCGCGATGGCGGCAAACGACAATAGTCCGATTGAGGCAAGCTGCGCGTCGCCGGCCGAGCGGTAATACATGTAAGCGAGCAGCAGGATCGCGAAGATCGCCAGCCGTCGCACGATCAGTAACAGCGATCCGACGTTCTCGCGGCCGGCGATCAGCGCCTCGCGCCGCTGCAACACCAGCGGCATGATGAGATCGTTCGATACCATGATCGAGAGCGCTACGGATTCGACGATTACCATCGCGGTCGCAGCCGAGAGGCCACCGACGAACGCAACAATGGTGAGCACGCTTGATCCCGTATGCAGCGGCAGCGCCAGCACGAACATGTCGCTGTCGACCTTGCCGGCGGGAAAAGTCAAAAGCCCGGCGAGCGCTATCGGCACGACGAACAGGTTGATCGCCACGAGATAGAGCGGAAACATCCAGGCCGCGCGCTTGATTTCGCCTTCGTTATTGTTCTCGACGACGGCAACATGGAATTGCCGCGGTAGCAGCAGGCTTGCGATGAACGACAGCAGCGTCATCGCGGCGAGCGTCGCGATGTCCGGCTGGCGCGCGAAGATGGCGGCAGTGTGTGGCGTTTGTACCGCCTGCTCATAGAGCGCGGTCGGCCCGCCGAACATCCAGAACGTCACGAAAATGCCGACGGCGAGGAAGGCCGCCAGCTTCACGATCGATTCCGTCGCCACCGCCAGCATCAGGCCGTCTTGGTGCTCGGTCGCGTCGATGTGCCGTGTACCGAACAGCACCGCGAAGGCCGCCATCAGCAGTGCGACGAAGAGCGAAATATCGCCAAGCACCGGCGCGTTGATGTGCGCGGCCGGCGTGAGCTGTGCGATGATCGTTTCCAGCGACGCCGAAACCGCCTTGAGTTGCAACGCGATGTAGGGAATGGAGCCGATGATGGCGATGAGAGCGACGGTTGCCGCCACGGTCTGGCTCTTGCCGTAACGGGCCGCGATGAAGTCGGCGGTCGAGGTAATGTTCTGCGCCTTGGCGAGCCGCACCACGCGCACCAGCAAAGGCGTGCAAACGCCGATCATCAGCACCGGGCCGACATAGATGGTGAGGAAGTCGAAGCCGGTCTGCGAGGCGAGGCCGACCGAGCCGAAGAATGTCCACGACGTGCAATAGATCGCGAGCGACAGCGGGTAGATCAACAGCCGGGTGCGGCCCTCGCGGCCGAGGCGACGGACGCGGTCGCCGTAGCTCGCCACCAGGAACAAGAGCCCGATGTACCCGAGCGCAACCGCGATGACCGCCCAGCCTTGCAGCATGACGACGCCAGCTTTCTCACGCGAAACTCGGGGCGGCACCCCGGCGGATTAACGATTTTACCGTGTTAAATCACCACAGATCGGGCTTCAGGTCCAATGCAGGCAGCCCACGACGTCGTTTGACCTGAGGGCTGCCAAAATTGCATTGATCCCGCGTTCGATTCTGCGCCAGATGCTGCCATTGGAGCCGTGCCGCGGGGGCGACGCGCGCTTCGTGAAAGTCTCAAGCCTTGCTGTCACCGTCCGCCCGGCCCCAGCGATCGACTCTGAGCCGTGTTGCCGAAACCCTCGCAATAGCCGCGGTGGGCGGAACCGCGGTCGGCCTTACCGGGCTCCCGGCCGGCTGGCTCTCCGGCTCGATCATTCTCGTCGCGCTGGCGTCGCTTGCCGGCCGTCCGCTGCTGATGCCGACGCGGCTGATGCAGGCGATCTACGTGCTCATCGGCATTTCGCTTGGCGGCGTGGTCACGCCGCAAACACTGCACGGCATCACGACCTATCCGTTGAGCATCGCGGTGCTGGTCGTGGCGATGGCTTTCATCAGCTTCGCGGGCGCCACCTACCTGCGCCGGGTGCACGGCTGGGATCAGAATTCCGCTTATCTAGCGTCGGCGCCGGGCGGCCTCTCTCAGGTGATTGCTCTAGGGGCCGAGATCGGCGCCGACCTGCGCGCCATCGCAATCGTGCAGACGATGCGCGTGGTGATCGTCGCAGTTGGCTTGCCAAGTGGCCTCGCGCTGCTCGGCCTGGTTGGGCCATCGGCGCGCCGCGTCGGCGGTCCGTTCAGTTTCGATTTGCTCGGTGAATTGGCGGTACTGGTCGTAGCATCGACTGTTGCCGCTATTCTTGCTTACCGCACGCGGTTTCCCGGCGGGCTGCTTTTCGGCGCCATGCTCACCTCGGCGGCGTTGCACGGTGGCGGTTGGATCCATGCGGTAACGCCGTGGTGGGTGGCGAACGCCGCGATGATTGCGCTTGGCGCAGTGTCCGGATCGCGTTTCGCCAACATGTCGTTGCCGCTGCTGGCAAAATACATCGTCGCGGCGTTAGGCTCGTTCGCAGTTGCAGTGCTGATCGGTTCGTTGTTCGCCGCCGGTCTCATCGGCATTCTGTCGTTGCGCGCCGCCGACGTGTTGATCGCGTTCGCGCCCGGATCGGTGGACGCCATGATGCTTCTGGCGCTCGCGCTCAATCTCGATCCCGTTTACGTCGGCGCGCATCATCTCGCGCGTATCTTCTTCGTGTCGCTGAGCATGCCGGTCGTGCTGCGGCTCTCGAACCGGCAGGCGAAATTACGCGGTGCCGTCGTGCCACCGCAGACGCCGTTTCAGGACTAGGGCGAGAACTCATACGCCGAGGCTGCCGGACAACGGATAGTTCTGGTCGGCGTGGCCGCAAAAATTCGTCCGGCTCGGCTGCAATGTCCGCGAAGAAACCAAAAGCAGACATCGCCACGTTTTTCGAAGCCGATGTCACAAAACGCCGTCCGATCTCGTCTTAACATCGCGAGGACGGAATACCAGAACTCGTTTCGGTGACTAGTCCACATTTCCGATCGGGTTGTACCGAGCATCGTCTCGGCGAGCGGGCTCATGCCTGCGCGCTGCAAAGGAAACATTGCATGGCTATGACAATCGACTCTGCATCACGCTCCTTCAGGATCAGCTACGGCATCCTCGCTTTTTTTCTTCTGGTCGCGAATCTTCGTCCGGCGTTGACCAGCGTCGGTCCGGTACTTGAAGCGATCCGATCGAGCCTCGGACTTTCAAGTGCGGCGGTGGGACTACTCGGCACGCTGCCTTTACTGGTCTTCGCGGGCGTCGCCCCGCTCGCACGCCTGGGGCACGTGTTCGGCATCGAAAAGACTCTTGCGGGCTGTCTGGCGCTGACAGTCGCAGGGATCGCCTTGCGGTCCCAAGGTTCGGTCATTGCGTTGTTTGGAGGCACCATGATCTTCGCCGCCGGGATCGGTATTGCGAATGTGCTGGTGCCGAGCGTCATCAAGCGAGACTTCCCGCATCAGGTGGGAAGCATGACCACCGCTTACGTCATGGTGATGAGTTTGACGGGTGCGGTTGCGACGGGATTAGCCGTTCCGCTCAGTGCTCATCTTGCCGGCGGCTGGAGGTCTTCGCTGGCCGTCTGGGCCGTGTTCGCTGCGCTCGCCTTGCTGTGCTGGTTGCCCGAAACCCGAAAAGCGGGCGCGCCTGTCGCGACGCGGAGTTCGGACGATGGTGCGACCGCGAAACCGATCTGGCGCTCCGTTCTGGCGTGGCAGGTCACGGTTTTCATGGGTCTCCAATTCCTCAACTATTACGTCACCATCGGCTGGATACCCCTGTTCCTCGCCGATCACGGCGACTCGCCGGCCGAGGCAGGCTGGCTGTTGACGCTGTACCAGCTGGTGGCCTTCGGTGTCGGTGTCGTCGCCCCCGCACTCTTGCGGCGGGGAGGTGACCAACGTGCTCTGGCCGTGTTGGCCTCTTTGGTCACGGCGCTGTCCATCCTTGGGCTCATGGCCGTGCCAGGCCTCGCCGGCCTTTGGTTGATTGTGCTCGGCGTCTCGTTCGGCATCACCTTCATTCTGGCTTTCGCGCTCATCGGAATGCGCACGGCCGATCATCGACGCGCCGCGTCCCTGTCAATGATGTCGCAAGCGACGGCCTACCTGATAGCGGCGGCCGGACCAGTTGCTTTCGGATGGCTCCGCGACCTCACCGCGGGCTGGACGGTCCCGATGGTAAGCCTGCTGGCAGTCGCAATCATCCAAGGTGTCGCGGGCTTCGGCGCGGGTCGACAGGGGCAGGTCTAGCAGATCAGCCAGCGCGATCGGCAAGGGCGAGCGGAACAGGCGGGCTCTATTCCGCCGCAATCGCCTGTTCGCGCTTGGCGAGACCGAGCTTGTCCCACACATCGACCAGCGCTTCGGCCAGCACGTCGATCAGCGCGTCGTCGTGATAGGGCGACGGCGTGATGCGCAACCGCTCCATCCCGCGCGGCACGGTCGGATAATTGATCGGCTGGATGTAGATGCCGTGATCGGCAAGCAGCATGTCGCACGCCGCCTTGCACTTCTCCGGATTGCCGACCAGCACCGGCACGATATGCGTGTCGCTCGGCATCACCGGCAGGCCGGCGGCGTTGAGCACGGCTTTGACGCGCGCGGCGCGATCCTGATGGCGGTCGCGCTCCCACTGTGACGTCTTGAGGTGACGGATGGCGGCGGTTGCCGCGGCGCAGATCGCCGGCGGCAGCGCGGTGGTGAAGATGAACCCCGGCGCATACGAGCGCACGGCGTCGATGATGGTGCTCCTGGCGGCGATGTAGCCGCCGAGGCAGCCGAACGCCTTGGCCAGCGTGCCCTCGACTACGTCGACGCGATCGACCGCGTTGTCGCGTTCGGTGATGCCACCGCCGCGTGGGCCGTACATGCCGACCGCATGCACTTCATCGACGTATGTCATCGCACCGTAACGCTGCGCGAGATCGCAGATCGCGTTCACAGGCGCCACGTCGCCGTCCATCGAGTAGAGGCTCTCGAACACGATCAGCTTCGGGCGGTTCGGATCGGCCGCCTTCAGCAATTCTTCGAGGTGGGCGAGATCGTTGTGGCGCCAGATCACTTTCTCGGTGCCGGCCTGGCGCACGCCCTCGATCATCGAATTGTGGTTGAGGGCGTCGGAGAGGATCAGGCAGTTCGGCATCAGCCGCGCGATGGTGGCGATGCCGGTTTCATTCGAGACATAGCCGGACGTGAAGAGCAGGGCGCCTTCCTTGCGGTGCAGGTCGGCGAGCTCGCGCTCAAGCTCGACCAGCGGATGATTGTTGCCCGCGATGTTGCGGGTGCCGCCGGCGCCGGTGCCCATGCGCGAGGCCGCGTCGACCATCGCGCCGATCACCTTCGGGTGCTGCGCCATGCCGAGGTAATCGTTCGAGCACCAGATCACGACCTGCCGCGGGCCGTTGGGGGAATGCCAGGTGGCGTAAGGGAACCGGCCGGCGATGCGCTCGAGGTCGGCAAAAACGCGGTATCTGCGCTCATCCCGGAGCCGGTCCAGGGCCTGCGCGAAAAAGACATTGTAATCCATGCGATTGCTCTAATGCGGCCTGCCGCCTGCGTCGTTTTTTAGAAGGCTTCCAGGGGGCTTGTCGAGAGCACATTAGTCGCATTCCCGTCACTGTTCCGCACGCGCGGGACTGCCATGCAGGAGTGTGATTTTACCGGCCGATCAAGGCTTTGCAGGAATATTGAACGCCGCGAGATCGATGAAGCCGCGCATGCCGGCCAGCATGAGCGCCCCAAGGTGAAGCTGCAGAACGAATTCGCCGGTCTCGATCATGGCGGCAAGTTCCGCTGGCGTGGCCAGTTTCGTTTCGATGCCGGGTTCGGCCTTGTGGCCAGCGCCCGGCTCGTCTGCTTCGACGAAGAACGAATGCACGCGATTGGACAGCCGCGCGGTGCAGGGTGCGTAAGCACCGAGTGCGTGAACGGCGCGCGCCGGGTACCCGGTTTCTTCCAGCAGTTCGCGCGCGCAGGCGGTGGCGGCGTCCTCGCCGGTATCAACCAGCCCGGCCGGCAATTCCCAGGTGAATTTTTCCAGCGCCGGACGGAATTGCCGGACGAGCGGAAATTTTCCGTCCGGCGTGCGCGCGAGGATCGCGATGTAATCCTGCTGACCGATGGCGTGATAAAGTTCGGGCTGCGCATTTTCCGCGAATTCGATTTCGCGCTCGATGATGTCCATCCACGGCGAGATCTTGGTGCG
>JBARCH010000144.1:0-10357 GCA_049793875.1 Pseudolabrys sp.
TCCGCGTCGGTGAGCGCGTTATTTCCACGCCGGCGCATTCATTGCCGCCCGAGCGGCGCAACATGTCGATGATCTTCCAGAGCTACGCGCTGTGGCCGCACATGACGGTAGCCGAGAACATCGTCTATGGCCTCAAGCTGCGGAAAATGGATCGCAGCACGATCGCGAAGAAGCTTGACGCTATTCTCTCGACCACCAAGCTTGCACCGCTGGCGCAGCGCTACCCGGGCGAGCTGTCCGGCGGCCAGCAGCAGCGTGTCGCACTCGCGCGCGCATTGATCGTCGACCCGGAGACCTTATTGCTCGACGAGCCGTTGTCTAATCTCGACGCCAATTTGCGCGAGGAGATGCGCTTCGAGGTGCGTCGTCTGCACGACGCCTACCGCTACACCACCGTTTATGTGACGCACGACCAGTCGGAGGCGATGACGACCGCCGACCTGATTTGCGTGATGAATCTCGGCAAGATCGAGCAGGCCGGCTCGCCGGAAGAAATCTACGACCGGCCGCGCTCGGAATTCGTGGCGCGTTTCATCGGCTCAAGCAACGTGATCAAGACCAAGGGTCTCGATGCGACCCATGTCAGTTTCGCCGGCGCTACACTCCGTTGTGTCGGTGCGACGCCTGGTGCCGGTGCCGACACGCCGGTCTCGATACGGCCGCATGACATCCAGCTATCGGCCACCGCGCCGCAGCATGCTGAAAACGTCGTTCAGGCGACGGTCACGCGACAGGTCTTTCTCGGCAGCAGCCGGGACTATATGGTTGAGGTCAAGGGTGGCAGCCAGTTGCGCATCATCGCAGGGGCGGAGGTCGGCATCCCGCAGGGGAGCGCCGTCTGGTTGCATCTACCCCCGGAACGGTGCCGGGCGCTGGTTGAATAAGAACGTCGTGCGTAAATTTGCGAAAAAGAAAAATCCGCAAAAGAACGACAAAATCTGGAGGAAATGCCGATGAAATGGACTATTTCGCGCCGAAATTTGCTCGTTGGCACGAGCGCACTCGCCGCCGGTTCGGCGTTTTCGACTTACGTGAAGGCCGCCGCGCCGCCGCCGACCGCCACCACACCCGCATTGATCGCGGCCGCCAAGAAAGAAGGTAAGGTCGTCTGGTATACGTCGGTCGACACCAAGCTTGCACAGCAGATCGGTAAGTCATTCGAAGCCAAATATGGCGTTCCCTGCGCGGTCGAGCGCACCGGCGCCGAGCGCGTGCTTCAGCGCATCGGCCAGGAATATTCCGCCAATGTGCATGCGGTCGATGTCGTCAATTCGTCGGATGCCTCCCACCTCGTCATCTGGAAAAACAAAGGCTGGCTTGAAGCCTATGTGCCGGAAGACGTTGCAAAATATTATCCGGCCGACCACAAGGATCCGGATGGCATGTTCGCCAGCTTCCGCATCTTCCTTTGCGTCATTGCCTACAACACCAGCTTGGTGAAAAAGGAAGACGCGCCGAAGAGTTTCCACGATCTGCTCGATCCGAAATGGAAGGGCAAGATCGTCAAGTCGCATCCCGGCTACAGCGGCACGACCATGACTGCGACCTTCGAGACCGTGCGCGATATCGGCTGGGGCTATTTCGAGCAACTCGCGAAACAGAACATCATGCAGGTTCAATCGGCGGCCGATCCGCCAAAGAAGCTGGCGCTGGGCGAGCGCGCGATCCAGGCCGACGGCGTCGAATATCTGATCTTCTCGGAAAAGGAATCGGGCCAGCCGGTCGAGCCGGTCTATGCCACCGAGGGTACACCACTGATCATCGGCCCGAACGGCATGTTCAAAGCGGCGCCGCATCCGAACGCGGCAAAGCTGTTCCAGAACTATTGCTTCACGCCGGAATGCCAGCAGCTCTGCATCAACATCGGCGGTTTGCGTTCGGCTCATCCGCAGGCAAAGGAGAAGGCTGGCCGCACGCCGCTCAGCCAGATCAAATTGATGAAAGACGATCCGGCGGGCGTGCTGAAATCCGCCGAAGAAATCAAGGCGCACTACGTCAAGCTCTTCCACGTCTGACGTTTCGGCCTCCCCCCCTCGTGGGGGGAGGCCGTCGGCTCTCTTTCGAGCAAGGCCATTCGATGACCATCGTCGCACCAGCCCCGCAGGCAAACCGACGAACGTTCAGCTTCGATCTATCGAAGCCTGTGCTGTTCGTCTTCGCAGCGATTCTGTGCGTGCTGATCGTGCTGCCGATATCGTGGCTGGCTTACTATGCTTTCACCGATCCGAAGGGCGCGTTCACGCTCGGTAATTTCGGCCGGTTAATTAGCGATGCGGCCTATCTCGACCCGCTGTTGACCACGTTCTCGCTTGCGACACTGTCGGCGCTCATCTGTTGCGTCGTGGCGGCGCCGATGGGCTGGCTGGTGTCCCGTACCGACATGCCGCTACGCCGCACGGTGCGGCTCCTGGTGACGGCATCTTTCGTCACGCCGCCGTTCCTCGGTGCCATCGCGTGGGAATTGCTGGCGGCGCCGAACAGCGGTTTGCTCAATCAGCTCTATCGCGAGATGAGCGGCGCCGGCTCGGATCAGCATCTGCTCAACATCTACAGTTTTTCGGGCCTCGTATTCGTCATCAGTTGCTACACATTTCCCTATGTCTTCGTTCTGGTAGCCAACGCGCTCGATCGTACGCCGGGCGATCTGGAAGATGCTTCCGCCATGCTCGGCGCGGGCATGTGGGACACGGCGCGCCGCATCACCATTCCGCTGGCGCTGCCGGCTGTCCTCGCGGGGGCGCTGGTCGCGTTTCTTCAGGCGATGACGCTGTTCGGCTCGCCGGCGATTCTGGCGATGCCGGCGGGCTTCCACACGATGACGACCAAGATATGGAGTCTGTTCCAGTTCCCGCCCAAGCCGGAGCTTGCCGCCGCGGCGTCGCTGCCTTTGCTGATCCTGACGGTTCTGCTGTTGCGCGGGCAGGCTATGATTCTGGGACGCCGCAGTTATTCGGTCGTCGGCGGCAAGAACAGCGAACCGCGGATCGTGCGGCTTGGTGCCTACCGTTGGGTCGCGATCAGCATCGCCATGATCGTGCTGGCCTGCCCGGTATTCCTGCCGTATTTCGCGCTGCTCAACGCGGCGTTCTCCAAGATCGCCTCGCACATCGTGTCGGTGAACAATTTCACGCTGCAAAATCTGCGCTTCGTCTTCTTCGAGTTGTCCGCGACCGATCTCGTGTTGCGCAATACGTTTATTCTCGGTGTTCTTGCGGCGACCATCGGCACGCTCATCGCATTGGTCATCAGCTACGTTACCGCGCGCCGCGCCGTTACGGGTCATCAGGCGCTTGGCTTTCTTGCCACCGCGCCGGTTGCAATTCCCGGCATCGTGTTGGGCGTCGGCCTTTTCTTTGCTTATACGCGGCCGCCTTTCGTGCTTTACGGCACGTTGTGGATTCTCCTCATCGCCTATGTGACGTTGGCTATGCCGGCGGCCTACCAGCAGATGCAATCGGCCTTCCACGCGGTGCATCCGGAACTGGAGGACGCAAGCCGCATTCTCGGTGCGACGCGTTTGCGCGCGTTGTGGCAGATTACTGCGCCGCTGCTGCGCACCAATGTGGTTGCTGTCTGGTGCTTCATCTTCGTCGGCGTGATCCGCGAATTGTCGGCGGCGATCATGTTGTTCACCTCGCAGACCAAGGTGCTGTCGGTCCTCATTTACGATCTCAACGAAAGCGGTGACCTTGCCGCTATTTCGGTTCTGGGCCTGATCATGCTAATCATCACGTCGGTGATTGTCCTGCTGGCCAACCGCTTGACGAAGCTCGGCGGACGGCCCGCGGTCGCAGGCATTTAATTTCGAGACCCTCATGAAAGAAAATACGACTTCGCTGGCCGAACGGCTTGCCGATCGCATTGCAAAGCTGGACGCCGCGGCGTTGCCGCTGGCGGTCAAACGCAAGTGCGAGGATCTGCTCGTCGATGTCGTCGGACTTTGCGTGACCGCGCGCAATGAAGACTACGTGCAAAGCGCGCTTGCCGGCTGGGATGACGATGGGCCCTGCACCGCGATCGGGCATAAGCGCACATTGAGCGCAGCGGGCGCGGCTTTCATCAACGGTACTGCTGCGCACGGCGAGGATTTCGACGATACCTTCGAGGGTGGCCCGGTGCATGCCGGCGCGGTGATCGTGCCGGCCGTGCTTGCTGCCTTGGAGCGCCATAAGCCGGATGGAAAATCCGCGCTGCTCGGCATTGCGGTCGGCACCGAGGTGATGTGCCGTCTGAGCACGGTGGTGCCCAAGGCTGTTCACAAATCCGGCTTCCATCCGACGGCGATATTCGGCGTCATGGGCGCTGCGGCCGGCGTTGGCGTCGCGCTCGGGCTCACGCAAAAGCAGATCGTCGATGCGCTCGGCATTGCCGGAAGTCTGGCAGGAGGGATCATTGAATATCTGGCGGAAGGCGCCTGGACCAAACGGCTGCACCCCGGCTGGGCGGCGCAGTCTGGCCTGCGTGCGGCGTTGCTCGGCCGCGCCGGCTTCCTGGGGCCGCGCACGGTGTTTGAGGGCGTGCATGGACTCTTCCATGGCTTCGCGCACACCACCGATGGCAATTATGCCGCGCTGATCGGCGATTTCGGCGAGCGCTGGGTGACAGAGACGCTGGCGTTCAAGCCCTATCCATGTGGGACCATGGCGCATCCCTACATCGATTGCGCCAAACGGCTCGCGGCGCGCGGCGTCAAGGCCGAGGATGTGAAAGAGCTGGTTTGTGAAGTCGGGGAAGGCACGGTGCACCGTTTGTGGGAGCCACTCGCCGCCAAGCAAAGCCCGCCGAACGGTTACGCCGCCAAGTTCTCCACGCCGTTTCTGCTGGCGACCGGCTTCGTGCGCGGCGGCGTTGGGCTCGATGCTTTCACCGACGCGGCGGTGAAGGACCGCGACGTGCTCGCGCTCTCGGCCAAGGTCCGTTTCGTCATCGATCCGAACAATCCATACCCGAATAATTTCACAGGTCACATCCGCGCGGTGATGCGCGACGGCAGCGTGGTCGAGGAGCGCCAGCCTCACTTGCGCGGTGGCGCGCACGAGCCGCTGACGCAAAAAGACGTCGAGGATAAATTTGCGCTTAACGCGCGCCATGGCGGCTGGGATGCCAAACGAAGCGCCGATGCGCTCACGCTTTTGGCGAGGCTCTATGAGGGCCCGCTGGATCTTTCAGTATTGCGGGGATGATTTGAAATATGGCTGACACTAAAGAACTCGCTGGCAAGGTTGCGATCGTCACTGGAGCAGGACGCAATATCGGCCGCGCCATTGCGCGCCAGCTCGCCGATGCCGGCGCGGCGGTGGTCGTGAATGCGCAATCGAACAAGGCCGAGGCCGATGCCGTTGTCCGTGAGATCGAAACGGCTGGCGGGAAAGCTGTCGTCTGCATGGGCAGCGTCGGCGACCCGAAGACAGCCGACGCATTGGCAACTGCGGCACTCAAGAATTTCGGCCGCATTGACATTCTCATTAACAACGCAGCGTTGCGGCGTGAAAAGCCGATCACTGAACTGACTTACGCCGATTGGCGCGAGGTCATGGACGTTATTCTCGACGGCGCTTTTCACTGCATGCGCGCATGCCTGCCGGCGTTGAAAAAAAGCGGTGGCGGGACAATCATCAATATGGGCGGAATGAGCGCGCACCGCGGCGCCAAGGACCGGGCGCCGGTACTCACCGCGAAGGCAGGGCTCGTGGGGTTCACGCGCGCACTCGCGCACGATCTCGCCGACGACCGCATCACCGCCAATTGCGTAGTGCCAGGCGCGGTCGACACGCCGCGGCCGGCGTCCTCGCCGAACCCCGCGCACCATCTTACACACGGCACTATCACCGGCGAGCGCGGCAAGCCGGATGACATCGCGGCAATGGTGCGCTTCCTGTGCGGGCCCGGCGGCCGTTATGTCACGGGGCAGACCATTCATGTCAGCGGCGGCGCATTTCTCGGCTCCTGATCTCCGCTCGCAGACGGGTGGCCGCGCACAGATGAAAGTGCTAATCCGTCGGCAGGACGTTACTGAAATTCAGGTTTTGTGAGGTCGGGTATGTACACGCAGCTTGCACTTTATATCGACGGTCAATGGCTCAATGGAGAGGGCCGCAAAGGCGAAGACGTTATCAATCCTGCCACCGGCAAGACGTTGGCGCATTTGCCGCACGCCAGCAAAGCCGACCTCGACGCAGCGCTCGCCGCTGCGAAAAAGGGTCTCGCCGCATGGCGCGCGACCTCGGCCTACGACCGCTCAAAGATCATGCGCAAGGCGGCCGACCTGCTGCGCGAGCGCTTCGATCACATCGCGAAAGTGCAGACGCAAGAGCAGGGCAAGGTTTACGTCGAATCGCGCGGCGAAGTGCTAACCAGCGCGGACATCATCGATTGGTATGCCGAAGAAGGCCGCCGCGCCTACGGTCGTGTGGTGCCGGGCCGCCAGGCGGGCGTGCGTCAGATCGTGCTGCAGGAGCCGGTCGGCATTGTCGCCGCTTTCACACCGTGGAATTTCCCCACGCTGACACCGGTGCGCAAGATCGCGGGCGCGCTCGCAGCCGGGTGCTCGATGATCATCAAGGCTTCGGAAGAAACGCCCGGCGGCTGCGTCGAACTGGTGAAGTGCTTTGCCGATGCCGGCGTGCCTGCGGGCGTGCTCAACCTCGTATTCGGCGTGCCGGCCACCGTGTCCGAACATCTGCTGGCGTCGAATGACGTGAAGAAAATCTCATTCACCGGCTCGATCCCGGTTGGCAAGCATCTCGCCGGTCTTGCGGCGAAAGGGATGAAGCGCGCCACCATGGAACTCGGCGGCCATTCGCCGGTCGTGGTGTTCGACGACGCTGATGCAGAAAAAGCCGCCGAAACGATCGCGGCGTCCAAATATCGCAACGCTGGGCAGGTCTGCATTTCGCCGACGCGTTTTTACGTGCAGGAGCCATCGTACAAGAAGTTCGTCGCGCGCTTCACCGAATATGCCAGGAGCATCAAGCTCGGCGATGGATTGGAGAGAGGCATCACGATGGGCCCGCTCGCCAATTCGCGTCGTCTCGACGCCATGGAGTCATTCGTCAACGACGCCAAGGACCGCGGCGGCAAGATCGCGGCCGGCGGCAGCCGGCATGGCAACCAGGGTTATTTTTTCGAGCCGACGGTGATTACCGACGTGCCGGACGACTCGAAGATCATGACCGAGGAGCCGTTCGGTCCGCTGGCGCCGATTGTGCCGTTCAAGACATTCGATGAAGTCGTCGAGCGCGCCAACTCGTTGCCGTTCGGTCTTGCCGCTTACGCCTTCACGACGTCGGCCAAAACCGCGGCCGCCATCGGCGATGCGATGCAGTCCGGCATGGTCGGCGTGAACAGCGTCGCCATCTCCACGCCTGAAACGCCGTTCGGCGGCGTCAAGGAAAGCGGTTATGGCTCCGAAGGCGGTCTGGAAGGCCTGCAGGCGTACATGAACACGAAGTTCATTTCGCAGGCGTAGAGGTACATTCGCTTTCATCAATGTCGTCCCCGCGAAAGCGGGGACCCATACGTCGCGTCCTCCGACGTCATGCCGGCCTGGTGCCGGGCATCCATGCCTTATAGGCAATAAAAAGACGCCGCGGATGGCCGGGATCAACCCGGCCAAGACAAAAATTACTTCCCTGCCTGCATTGCTTTCTGACAAGCCGCCCAGATCTTCGCCGGCGTTGCCGGCATGTCCATGTGATCGGCCGCGCCATTGGGAATTGCGTGCGCGACGGCGTTCATCACGGCAGCGATGGCCGCGGTGGTGCCGGCTTCGCCGGTGCCTTTGACGCCGAGCGGGTTCGTCGTTGCCGGCACGGAATGCGTGGCCTCGCGCATTTCGATCGGCATATGGCGGGCGCGCGGCATGGCGTAGTCCATGAACGAACCGGTCACAAGCTGGCCACCTTGATCGTAGACGGCGTTTTCCGTCAGGGCCTGACCGAGACCGTTCGCCAGGCTTCCCTGCACCTGGCCTTCGACCACCATCGGGTTGAGCATGTTGCCGCAATCATCGACGGCGGTGTAACGCACGAGATCGATCTCGCCGGTCTCCGGATCGATTTCTACTTCGGCGATGTGAACGCCATTTGGGAACGTCAATGGCGTATCGGTTTTTTCCTTGCTGTCGAGCGTCTCGTTCATTTCTTTTGCGCGCGCCGCCGTTTCGAACAGCGACACCTTGCGGTCGGTGCCAACCACCGAGAAGTTTCCGCCGCCGTACTGGATATCGCCTTCCGATGCTTCGAGCAGGGCCGCTGCGACTTTCTTGCCTTTGGCCAGCATGACGTCTGTGGTGCGCACAATCGCGTGTGTCGCCGCCATCGCCGAACGTGAGCCGACCGATGCAAAGCCCGGGATCTCGAATGCCGAGTCGCCGTGCTTGTGCACGATGTGCTTGCGGTCAATGCCAAGCCGCTCGGCCAGCACGCGGCCGAATACCGTTGCGTGTGCCTGTCCGGTGGATTGCACGTTCAGCGCCATCACCAGCGTGTCAGCGCCTGGAAATTGCAGCATGGCGCCTTCGGTCGGCAGTGCGCCGGCATGTTCGAGCATGCAGGAAATGCCGATGCCACGCCATTTTTTACGCTTTGCCGACTCACGCTTGCGCTTGTTGAAGCTGTCGTATTCCGAAAGCTCCATCGCCTTGGCGTAAGCGCCGGGGAAGTCGCCGCTGTCATACGTCGTCGTGACCGCGGTCTTGTAGGGCATCGCCGATTTAGGAATAAGATTCTTCTTGCGCAGACGCGCGGTGTCGATGCCGGTGATGCGGGCGGCTTCCTCCACCGCGCGGTCAAGTGCGTAATTGGCCTCGGGACGTCCGGCGCCGCGGTAGGGGCCCATCGGCGCGGTATTGGTGAATATGCAGCGCGATGAGAAGTCGATCTTCGGAATTAAGTACATGCCGGGCAGGCAGCGCGCCGGATTATTTGTATTGATGCCGACGCCCGCGGGCGAAATATACGCGCCCTGACCGCATAGATGCTTCATGCGCAAGGCGAGAAATTTTCCGTTTTCATCAAGTGCGAGTTCTGTCTCGGTCACCGTGTCGCGGCCCGGCGTGTCGGTCATAAAGGCTTCCGAGCGCGTGGACATCCATGATACCGGCCGTCCGACCCTTTTCGCCGCGACGCAGAGCGCGGGATATTCCGGATAGACCGGCGTCTTCATGCCGAAGGCACCGCCGACATCCTCGGTCGTTACGCGCAATTTGTCATTCGCAACGCCAAGGACCGGCGCAGTCTGGTTGCGCACCGTGCCGGCACTCTGCGAACAGGCGCGCAGGGAATAGCTATCGGTCTTTGAGTCATAGGAAGCATTGGCGCCACGCGTTTCCATCGAGGCGACCATCAACCGCTGATTGACCACTGTGACGCGCGCGACGTGCGGCGCGTTCCTGATGATGGCGTCGACCTCGCGCTCGTTCTCGGCGCTTTCGACCATGCCCGGCCAGTCCACCGCGACATTGTCCGGCGCTTCCGGGTGAAGGACCGGGGCTCCCGGTTTAAGCGCCTCGCGCGGATCGACAACGGCCGGATGCTCTTCATATTCGACGACAACGAGATCGGCGCCGTCCTGCGCCTGGCCGACCGTTTCGGCGATGACCATGGCGACCGCCTCGCCGACATAGAGCACACGCTCGCCCGCGAGCGTTGGGCGGAACGGCTGGACGAGTTCCTTACCGCCGCGCCCCTTCAGCGGCGGGTGCCGGCCTGCAGTCTTGAGACCGGCTTCGTTCATGTCTGCCGCGGTGAGCACGGCCAGCACGCCCTTGGAGGCACGTGCCGTCGTGGTGTCGATCGAAACGATCCGTGCAAAGGCGTGCGGCGAGCGCACAAAAACGGCGAAGGTCTGGTTGGGGAACCGGGCGTCGTCGACGAAGCGGCCGGCGCCGCGCACCAAGGCGTTGTCCTCGAGCCTGAGCTCACGTGCTCTGGTTTGATTTGTGGCTGAATCCATTGGGCTTCCGCAGGGTAAAGGGGCTTCGTTTATAACCCAAAGTGCGGGGCGAAACAGGGGCTTGCGCTGGTCGCGTGGGTGCGGCACTCAAGCGCTCCTTCTCCCACCCGCCCAATACCCTTTCAGAGGACGAAATGAGCAAGCAGCGCACCATCGATACGCATACCCACATTCTCACCCAGGAGACGATGGCGCTGTTGGGCAAGGAATCGCCCAAGGCCGCGGTGAGCGTCACGCCCATCGACAAGGATTTTGCCACGCTGGATGTGGCGGGCACCGTCTACCGGCCGTTTCCGACTGGTGGCTTCGATGTGGAACGGCGGCTGAAGGATATGGATGCGACTGGGGTGGTCGTGCATGTGCTGTCGGCGACACCGCAGAGTTATCGTTACGGACTGGAGCC
>JBARCH010000145.1:0-2710 GCA_049793875.1 Pseudolabrys sp.
CCGCCGGATGCGCCGACGTCCTCGATGAAAGCCAGCACCGGAATTTTCTTTTCCTCGGCGAGAAGCCGGATGCGGCGATAAATCAAATGCGATTGCGCCGGCGAGCCGCCGGGCGAATTGATCGACAGCGCGACCGCCCGCGCATTGCGCATGGCAAAGGCGCGGTCGAGTGAGCGCGAGACGGAGGCAAGCGAGAGGCCCGGCCGCAGCGGCGTGCCCATGCCGATGACGCCCGTGAGCCGCACCACCGGCACCACCGGTGTTCCAAGCCGGAAACGCGCCGGAACCAGTGGGCTCACGAAGTCGAGCGCGCGCTTGAGCAAGTCCGGCATCGGCTGGCTGGCGGTGGTGGCCATGGCGATCAGTTAGGCTGCGCCCGCTCCCAAGTCAAAGCCGCGTAACCGTGGCGTCAATTTCCCGCCGGGAACTGCAGCCTGCGAATAAATACCGACGCGATTGCGCTCACGTTATCGCGAGCGAAGCTTATTCGTCCGAAATTGCCCAAATTTTAACTCTGGAATGTTCTTTGCATTGGC
Organism: Pseudolabrys sp.; assembly: GCA_049793875.1. Classification (GTDB taxonomy): domain Bacteria; phylum Pseudomonadota; class Alphaproteobacteria; order Rhizobiales; family Xanthobacteraceae; genus Pseudolabrys. Next base: position 537 of record JBARCH010000145.1, read on the forward strand.
TGGACGGCGACCGAATGCGATTCGCGGCATTGGAGTTGAGAAATGGATCCCAAGCTCACCCTGGTTTTTCTGCTGGTCGGCGCCGTCATTGCGTTGTCGAACCTCGATGACGCGACCTTGGACCGCGTGAAGGATCGGTTCGATCGCTTGTCGTGGCGCGGGTTTGTGCCGGGCCGGCGCAAATCCTAGGCATCAGCCGTAGCCCCTAAACGCTCGCCAGAACCAGCGTTTCGCCGTCGCGCAGCAAGGCTTCGGCCGCGCGTGACGGCTTGCCGTTTTCATCGTTGAGACAGAGCGCCGGATAAAGCGCAAGCGGCGCCCGCCCGCCCTTCTCGGCGCGCACCAGCACACGGATTGCCGGCGCACCGGCGCGCGGATGCACCGGCAGCACGGCGATACCCCCGAATTCGGCGGAAAGTGCCGCCAGCACGCGGGCAAGGCCGTCCGCGCGCCAGATCATCGTCAGCGTGCCGCCGGTACGCGCGAGCCGCGCCGCAGCGGCGATCCAGACAATGAGCGTGTCGTCGGCGGCGACGTGCGCGAGCCGCCGGCTTGCATCGGGCGACACGTTCTGGCGCGAAGCGTCATTGAACGGCGGATTCATCAGGACGCGGTCGGCGCTCTCAGCCGCGAGGTCGCCATGGGCGACGTCGGCCGCAAGCGCACGCACGCGATCGTCGAGCCGGTTGAGCTTCGCGTTTTCGGCGGCGAGTTGCGCCAGCGCCGGGTCGATCTCGACCAATGTCACCTTGAGCCGCTCGGTACGCGCCGCGAGCGCAAGGCCGGCCGCGCCGACGCCCGCGCCAAGTTCGACCGCATGTTCGCCGGGAAAGGCCGGCGTCGCCGCCGCCAGCAAAATGGCATCGTGGCCGACCCGGTGACCCTTGCTCGGCTGGCGCAATCGCAACCGCCCGCCAAGCACGGCATCCTCGGTCGTCGCGAGAGCGCCGCTCTCAGCCATTGCCCTCGTCCGGACGAAGCTCGTGCCCAAGGCCCGCGTCCTCCAGCAACTGCCGCGCCCGCAACTCGTAGCCTTCCATTACCAGCACGCGCCGCGGCAGCACGCCGAGCGAGCCTTCCAGCACGCTCATGTTCTGGTCGAACACCATGTTGCGGATGCCGGCGCTGTCGAGAAGCGCAACAACCGCCGAAACCAGAACCGGATCGTTGGTGCGGAGAATTTCACGCATGAGTCCAGCTTCGCCTCCGTTCTTCGCCCGGCGCGCGCTTGCCCTGCTGCCGTTCCGTGAATACCTCCGCTCCCGCCACGGCGGCGGCCTTGTCCGCGGCTTCCGCCGCTGCCTTTGCCCCAACCATCGTCGCCTTGCCCACTCTCGGCCGAAGTAATAAAGCCAGCTCTAGCGTATCTTACTTGCCGCTCTACGATAGCGTTTCTATTCTCGCGCGTCCTTTAAAGTCTGTGGGAGAAGTGTCGGTGGCCGTCGTTGTACCCTTTGAAAGCCCGTCGCACGCGACGGTCGAGCGCCTTTCCGGACTGGTTGCGCCGGACATGGAGCGCGTCAACACGACCATCATTTCGCGCACCGGGTCGGACGTGACAATGATCCCGGAAATCGCCAATCACCTCATCTCGTCCGGCGGCAAGCGCCTGCGCCCCATGCTGACGCTGGCGATGTCGCGCCTGGCCGGCTATTCCGGCGACGGCCACATCAAGCTCGCCGCCGCAGTCGAATTCATGCATACCGCCACGCTGCTGCACGATGACGTGGTGGACGAAAGCGACATGCGCCGCGGCAAGCTCGCGGCGCGCATGTTGTGGGGCAACGAAGCGAGCGTGCTCGTCGGCGATTTCCTGCTCGGCCAGGCATTCAAGATGATGGTCGAGGTCGGCAACCTGCGCGCGCTCGATATCCTGTCGACGGCCGCCGGCGTGATCGCCGAAGGCGAAGTAATGCAACTTTCCGCCGCCAAGAATACCGCCACCACCGAAGACGAATACCTTGCCGTGATCCGCTCGAAGACTGCCGAACTGTTCGCAGCCGCCTGCGAAGTCGGCCCCGCGCTCGCCGGCAGTCCGAAGGCCGAGCAGGCGGCGTGCCGCTCGTTCGGCATGAATCTCGGCATCGCCTTCCAGCTCATCGACGACGCGCTCGACTACGGCGGCAAGGCCGCCAAGCTCGGCAAGAACGTCGGCGACGATTTCCGCGAAGGCA
>JBARCH010000146.1:0-7915 GCA_049793875.1 Pseudolabrys sp.
TCGCCGATTTGCTGCGCACGCTGCTCGAATTCATGAGCGACGACCTGCCCGCGATGGCGCATGGCAAGATCGCGCCGGACGGCTTCGATCCCTGGCGCGAAGCGTTCCGCATCATCCAGGCCTACGAGACCTGGCAAACCTTCGGCGATTTCGTCACGAAGCAAAAGCCCAATATCGGCCCCGGTGTTCGCGAGCGCATGGCCTTCGCCGCGACCGTAACCAAGGCACAGGCTGATGCCGCCCGCGTGGTGCACGCCAGGGCGCGCGAGCATATTCGCGATGTCGTCGCACCGGGTACGGTGCTGGCGCTGCCGACCTCGCCGACCATTCCGCCGTTGGCCGACACGCCGGCCGCCGATCTGGACGATTTCCGCACGCGTGTGATGCGCCTTACCGTCACCGCCGGCATGGCCGGATTGCCGCAAATGTCCATTCCGGCCGGTACGGTCGACGGCTGCCCGGTCGGACTTTCGTTCATCGGCTGGGCGGGCGGCGACGAAGCCTTGCTCGATCTGGCTTTTACACTGGCGCGCCATTGCGGCATGGCGGCGTAAAGCATTTTATGCTTTGAAATGCCGGCACCGCGCACGATCGCAAGAATCATGCGCAGGAAATAAAGAACGCCCGCGGAACCGACATGAGTCAGCAACTCGACAAGAAATCCATCGCCGAGCAGACCGCGCGGATATACCTCGACACCGGCGCGGTCCGGTTCATGACCGACAAGCCGTTTATCTTCACGAGTGGCTGGGCGAGCCCGGTCTATAACGACTCGCGCTGGCTGATTTCGTTTCCGCGCGAGCGCACGACCCTGATGGATTTCATGGCCGAGACGATTGCGCGCGACATCGGCCGCGACAAGATCGACACGGTGGCGGGTGGCGAAACCGCCGGCATTCCATTTGCCGCCTGGGTGGCGGAGCGGCTTGGGCTGCCGATGCAGTACGTGCGCAAGAAGCCGAAAGGATTCGGCCGCGGCGCGCAGATCGAAGGCCAGTTGAAAGACGGCCAGCGCGTGCTGCTCGTCGAGGACCTCGCCACCGACGGCAAGAGCAAGGTCAATTTCGTCAAGGCGATCCGCGATGCCGGCGGCAAATGCGACCACTGCATCGTGATTTTCTTTTACGACATCTATCCGCAGGGCAAGAAAATCCTCGGCGACCTCGGCGTCACACTGCACCAGCTCACGACCTGGTGGGATGTCCTGGCGGTCGCCAAGGCGGACAAGCGTTTCGATGCGTCGACTCTGGCGGAAGTCGAGAAATTCATGAACGACCCGGCCGGCTGGTCGAAAGCGCACGGCGGCGCGAGCGAAGCTGTCGAGTAGCTCAAGGCTGTCCGGACAATTTCCGCTTCAGCCTCGTCACTGCCAGATCCAGCGCCGACAGAAACCGCGAGATGTCCTGCCGCGTCAGCGGCGGCGGCCCGCGCGTGACGGCGCCGGCCGCCCGCAAGTCGGTCAGCAGGTCGCGGGTGGCAACCGCCATGCCGATGGAATCCTCCGTGAATGGCTTGCCGGTTGTGCCGATCACCGTGGCGCCGTTGCGCACGCAGCGCCCGGCCAGAGGAATGTCTGCCGTGATGACGATGTCGTTGGCGCCGGCGCGTTCTGCGATCCAGTTGTCGGCAATGTCCGGCCCTTCGGCGACGATCATCCGCTCGATCATGTCGCTGCGCGGCACCGCCATGAAGGCATTGGCGACGACATAGACCTTCAGCGCGTATCGTTCCGCGACGCGATAGACTTCCGGTTTGACCGGACACGCGTCGGCATCGACGAAGATGCGAACGGCCGCCGGTCCCGGAGCGTCTTTCCTGACGTCGGACATCGTGCTCCAATCCCTCGACGAGAAGCGAGACAGGGAGGCATCAATGGCCAAGGCCCGCGCGAAAGTCCACCGCAAGATCGCCACCGCAAAATCGAAGCCGAAGAAAACGGCCAAGGTCAAAACGAACAAGGTCACAACGAAGCCGAAGCGCGCCGCCAAAGCCAAGTCGGGGAAGAGCGTCAAAGCGCGCTGGCCGAAGCAGCATTTCCATGCAAGCCATCTGCGCGAGGAGGACTTCGACCACGGCTTGCGGCCCTATTCGGCCTATCGCGATCTTGGCCTGGCGATGGCCACCGGCGGCCGCGTGCAGGCGCACGTTATCCGCATGACCAGGCCGTTCGACGGCAAGGACGTCTCGATCCCGCACTATCACGACGTGGAATTCCAGATGGTCTACGTGCTCAAGGGCTGGTTTCGCAGCGACTTTGAAGGCCAGGGCGCGCATACGTTCCATGCCGGCGCGTGCTGGATTCAGCCGCCGAAAATCAAGCATACCGTCGTCGGCTATTCGGACGACTGTGAACTGCTGGAGATCGTTCTGCCGGCAGACTTCAAGACAGTGGCGCTGGCGACGTAATACGCCTCCATTCATCGTCGTGGCCGGGTTTGTCCCGGCCATTCATACGCGCCCCGCACACGTGGGCAACGTCGTGGGCAAAGCCCACGAATTGCCTTTCCGATTCGATTGGCGCTAGCTTTCCGCCATCAAACCGCTCTCGGGGAAATTCCATGTCCAAAAACACAATCGACCGCCGCACCGTCTTGACCGCAACGACCGCGCTCGGGGCCGCCGCCATCTTGCCGGCCGGCGCGCTGGCGCAGACGTCGGCACCTGCCTCATTGCCGGCGCGCGGCGAATTCGTCGTGCGCGGCGCGCGCGTATTGTCGATGGACGACAAGATCGGTGATTTCCCGAACGGCGACGTGCACGTCCGCAACGGCGCCATCGTCGCGGTCGGAGCCAATGTGAGCGCGCCGGGCGCGCAGGTGATCGACGGCAAAGGCATGATCTGCATGCCCGGCTTCGTCGACACGCACTGGCATCACTGGACAACCTCCCTGCGTCCGGCGATGCGCGCGGACGATCCCAAGCACACTTATTTCCCGGTCACCTTTGCGCTCGGCGTGCACTACACCCCCGAGGACAGTTATCGCGCCGTGCGGCTCGGCCTGACCGAGGCCCTGAGCGCGGGCGTCACCACGACGCACAACTGGGCGCACAACGTCCGCAGCCCCGCTCACGCCGATGCCGAGGTGAAGGCGATGCGTGATACCGGCCTGCGCGGCCGCTTCGCCTACGGTCCGGCGCTGCAGATGCCGAACGACAAGCCGATGGACCTGGACGACATGGCGCGGTTGAAACGCGACGTCGGCAAGGACGACATGCTCACGGTGGGCATGTGCTCACGCAACATCGACGGCAACAACAAGTCGCGGGGCGCGATCGACGCCGCGATGGCGACGAAGGAATGGAATCGTGCGCGCGAAATCGGCTTGCCGATTACGCTGCACACCAACGGCAGCGCCTCGATCCAGCTTCTCGACGGCGCCAACCTGCTCGGAAAAGACGTGCAGCTCGTCCATCCGTTGAACCTGGCGGAGAAGGATTTCGATACGCTGGCCAAGCACGGGACGCATTACAGCACCGCGCCCCTGGGCGAGGCGGGACGCTCCGGCGAGATGCAGTTCATCGAGCTGATGCAGAAGGACGTGCTCGTGACCATGTCGATCGACAACACCACCGCGGAGCGGTGCGACTGTTTCGCCTGCATGCACATGTTGCAGACCATCAACCGGCATCGCACCGGCGGCAAATTCAAGCTGACGACGAAGCGGCTGGTGCAGATGGCCACAATCGACGGCGCGAAAGATCTCGGCTTCGACCACCTCACCGGCTCGCTGACACCGGGCAAGCGCGCCGATCTGATCCTGGTGGGTACGACCGGACCGCACATCGCGACGGTCGGCGATCCCTATGACGCGCTCGTCCAGCTCGCGCAGCCCTCGGATGTCGCCATGACCGTTGTCGACGGCCGCATCCTCTACCGGCAGGGCCGCTTCACGGGGCTCGATTACGAGAAGGTCACGGCCGAGGCCGCGCAGTCGCTCGCCGGCCTGAAAACTCGCGCGAAGTGGAGTTGAAACGGTCCCGGCACCCGTTGCCGGGCCGACAGCAATTGCGTACCCTCCCGCTCGCTGCAACGAAAAAAATAGCGTTCGGGAGGACATCATGAAGAAATCGCGCACCACTAGCGTCGGGCCGTCACGGCGTCACGTCATCAAAACTGCCGCTGTCTTTGCCGCGGGCGTCGCCGCGCCGACGTTCCTGCGCATGGGCTCGGCGCTCGCCGCCTACCCAGACCGGCCGATCAAGGTCGTCGTCGCCAACACGCCGGGCGGCCCGTCCGACCTGGTCGCGCGCATGATGGCGGCCGCTTTGCAACAGTCCACCGGGAAGACCTTCGTGGTGGAGAACCGCGGCGGGGCCGGCGGCAATATCGGCATGGCCTATGCCGCGCATTCCGATCCCGACGGCTACACCATCCTGCTCGCGACCAATGCCTATTCGGTCAATCCCGGGCTTTACAAAAGCCTGCCCTATGACGCGCTCAAGGATTTCGTCGGCATCAGCGAACTCGCCACGTCGCCCAATACGTTCGTGGTGCAATCGTCGCTGCCGGCAAAGACGATTCATGAATTCATCGCGCTCGCGCGGGCCAACCCGGACAAATACAACGTCGCAACGCCGCCGATCGGCACCACGCCGCAAATTCAGCTTGAAGTTCTCAAAATTCGGGAACATCTGCCCGGCCTGAAAGACGTCGTCTTCAAGGGCGGCGGCGATGCGCTCGCTGCCCTGCTCAGCAAGACTGTGCAACTGAGTTCCGGCTCGCTGCCGCCCGCCGCACCGCACATCAAGGCCGGCACGCTGCGCTGCCTCGCCGTCACCGGCGACGCGCGCTGGCCCGAGATGCCGGACGTTCCGACCATGGAAGAAGCCGGTTACAAGGACTTCGTGTTCGCGACCGATACCGTTTTCCTTGCGCCCGCCAAAACGCCGCCGGAAGCGGTGAAGTGGATCGAGAAGGAAACGCTTAAAGTTCTCCAGACAAAGGACATGAAGGACAAGCTGTTCAAGGCCGGCTTCCTGGCGCGGCCGAAGGGCGCCGACGCCGCCTGGAAACGTGTGACGCACGAAATCGACATGTTCCGCGACATCATCAATCAGGCGGGCATCAAGAAAATGTAAGCGGCTGCGCAGCCGCCCAGCGATGCCGATGACGCGGCAAGGATAGCTCCTTGAAAATAAAATCGATCGAGCCGATCGCTGTCAGCCTTCCGATGCTCAAACCCGTCATCATGGCGGGCGAGGAAGTGCGCGCGGCCGACAACGTGCTGGTGCGGATCGAAACCGACAATGGCCTCGTCGGCTGGGGCGAGGCCGCCTCCGCGCCAACCATGACCGGCGAAACCGTGCCGAGCATGATGACGGCCGTCTATCATCTCGCACCGGCGCTCGAGGGCCGCGATCCTGCCGATCTCGACGGTGCGCATGCCGCGATGGACGGCCGTCTTTACGCCAATCACGGCGCCAAGGCCGCGATTGAAATCGCGCTGCTCGATCTCGTCGGCAAGGCTGGCAACAAGCCGGTACACGCGCTGCTCGGCGAGAAGAAGCGCAATCGCATTCCGCTGCTCGGCGTCATCGGCGGCGGCGACCTCGACGGCGACCTGCGCGACGCGGCCAAAAAGAAAGCCGCCGGCTACACGATCTTCAAGATCAAGGTCGGCGTCGACACCGCCGCGACCGATGCCGCTCGCACGCGCGACATCTGCAAACTTCTCGGCCCGGGCAACGTGATCTCCGCGGACGCCAACCAGGGCTTCAACACCGCCGAGGCGATCGCGTTCGTCCACGCCGTTGCCGGCTGCGGCCTCGATTTCTTCGAGCAGCCGGTCGCCGCCGACGACCTCGACGGCATGGCTGCGGTCGCGGCCGCGAGCAATATCGTCATCGCCGCCGACGAAGGCATTCATGCGGTGGCAGATATCAGCCGCCATCACGCACATCAGGCCGCACGCGGCGTCGGTCTCAAGGCCATCAAGCTCGGCGGCATCCGCACCATGGTCGAAGCCGGTCGCCTGTGCGACACGCTCGGCATGAGCGTCAACATTTCCTGCAAGACCGGCGAATCCAGCATTGCCTGCGCCGCCGCACTGCATGTGGCTTGCGTCATCCCAAATATCGCCTGGGGACTGACGCTCACCAATCTCGGTCTCGGTGAAGATGTGACCGCACAACCCTTGCAGATGGATCGCGGTTTCACCCACGCACTCGATCGCCCCGGCCTCGGCATCGATGTCGATGAGGACCGCGTGCGGCATCACTGCAACGGCACGGCGTTAAGGGTGGCGTGATGCGCTTCGGCATTACACCGTCATGCCCGGCCTTGTGCCGGGCATCCACGCCTCACTTCAGCGTGTCATACAAGTCGCGCCATTCCAGATTGGCCTTGTGAATCAGCCGCACCTTCCACGCGCGCGGCCAATGTTTCATTGCTTTTTCACGTTGGATGGCCAAACGGATGTCATCGAATTGTTCAAAATAGATCAGCGCTTTTAATCCGTGCTGTTTGGTGAAGCCATCGATCAGTCCATTGCGATGTTCATGACAACGACGGAGAAGGTCGGCGGTCACACCAATGTACAGCGTGCCGTTTCGACGGTTTGTCATGATGTAAACGCATCCGCCTCGCATAAGGCCCATTCAAGCAAGGCGTGGATGGCCGGGACAAGCCCGGCCATGACGGTTTTGTAGTGGCTACTTCCGCACGCCCAGCCCGCGCATGAAGCGCTCGCGGATTTGCACCGGATCGCGGTCGGTGGTCGCCGTACCCGGCTTCTGGTCGATGCGCGCCGCAATCAAAGTCGGCCCGCCTTCGGCGAGCGCCGCCGCAATCAGCCGGTCAAATTCGTCCTCGTCCGCCGCCCACGCAGCCTTGGCAATGCCGGACGCGCGCGCGATCGCGACGAGATCGGCCGCTTTCGCCGTCGCCGTCGGCTGTGCGCCGGTGATCTGGTAGCTGGCGTTGTCCATCACCACCATCGTGAGGTTTTTCGTCCCGAGCGTGCCGATGGTCGAAAGGCAGCCGAGCTGCATCAACAGCGAGCCGTCGCCCTCGAGCGCAATCACATGCCGCTTCGGCTGCGCGATGGCGACGCCGAGCGCGATCGGAATCGCAAGCCCCATGCTGCCGAGCATGTAGAAATTCTGCGGCCGCTGGCCGCTGGCCCACAAATCGAAATTGGTGTTGCCGATGCCGCCGATCACGGCCTCGTCGTGCTTGAGCTGCCCGGTGAGCCGCCTGGTCAGCTCGAAGCGGTTCATCACCTTGGCGTTGTGCGAGGAAGTTGCCATGGCGATCAACCCTTGAACACTTTGCCGCCGGTGAGCAGCGGTGAGAGGATGAAGGTGACCGGCGCCTGCGTCGCGACCGCCTGCTTGATCGAGCGATCGACGATGAAGCCGAATTCGTCCAGCCGTGTGATGGTGTGATTGGCGACCGCGAGCGCGTCGAGCACCGGCCGCATGGTACGGCACACCAGCGCCTGCCCGAGATTGAATTCGCCGAGCGTGCCGCGCTCCGACACGAACAGCAGCGCCGGAATCTGACCCGGCACCACCAGCGACGCGAGCACATTGGCGATCGTTGCAAAGCCGCTGGTCTGCATCAGCACCGCGCCGCGCATGCCGCCCATCCACGCGCCGGTGACGATGCCGAGCGCCTCCTCCTCGCGCGCGGTCGCAAACATCGTGAAGAACGGATCGCGCTCGATGCCCGCGATCAGCGGTGTCAGCACACGGTCGGGCACGTAAGTGACGAGGCGCACGTCATTGTCCTTGAGTGCGCCGATCACGATCTCATGCCAGCTTGCGGATTGCGTTTCGCCGCTCAATGTCATTGTTCCGTCTCCACGCGCCAAACTAGAGGATGAGTGTTTTGGAATGAAGCGGATCGGCAAGCTCGGCGAACTCCCTCTCCCCTCGGGGAGAGGATTGGGGTGAGAGGGGCAAGGGATTCCCG
>JBARCH010000147.1:0-3988 GCA_049793875.1 Pseudolabrys sp.
AACAACTCGCCGGACCCGGAGATGGTTTCGCGCGCCAATGTCAGCGCAAGCTCGGCCGGGAGTCCGGCGGCGACGCCGGCTTTGGCAAGACATTCGGCGAGCAAAAAAACGTAAGCGGGACCCGATCCGGAGACGGCGGTCACCGCGTCGATCAGGCTTTCGTCGGTGACCCATTCGACCTTTCCGATCGCCGACAGCAGATCGCTTGCGAGCCTGCGCTGGCGCGCGACGACCTTGCGGTTGCCGACGGCGACCGTAATGCCGCGTCCGACGGCAGCCGGTGTGTTCGGCATTGCGCGCACGATGGCGGCGTTTGCCGACAGCGCCTTTTCCACGGATGCGATGGTTCGTCCGGCCATGATCGAGAGCACGAGCGTCGTCTTGCCGACGAGCGGCGCAAGGGGCGGCAGCGCTTGCGCCGCGGTTTGCGGCTTGACCGCGATCACGATCGCCGACGCGTCGGTGATTTTGCCTTTGGGATTGAGACGGACGCCCCGCCGTGTCAGCGCCTTGATCGGCTTTGCCGGCTGCGGCTCCACGATCACCAGTTTTTTCGGCTTCAGCCCGCGTGCGAGCCAGCCGTCGAGCATGGCGCTGCCCATCTTGCCGGCGCCGACCAGCACGAGCGTGCCCGCAAAATTGCGGAGCGTTTCGTTGCTCTTTTGAGCTTTTTTCATGCCGCCGATGATAGCGGCATTTTCTGCGTCATGCCGGGCCTTGTGCCGGGCATCCACGTTTTTCGCGCTCAAGCGCCGCCGTCACGGCGGCAATCACGCCTCGCCGGAGGTCGCGAACATCGTTGCGTCGAGCGCTTCGCGCGCACTCTTGCCGGCCCAGACCACGAACTGGAACGCCGTGAAATAGCGTTCGCAGGCATCGAGTCCTGTGCCGAGCAGCGACTCGCACTGCGAGCCGGAAGCTTCCACGCCGCCCGTCAGCACCAGCGCGTGGCGGAACATGACGATGCCTTCCTTCATCCAGAGGTCGAAATGGCCGACCCACATCTGCTCATTGATCATCGAGATGAGCTTCTGCACCTCGGGACGGCGGCGTTCCGGCGCTTTCATGTCGAAGGCGCAAGCCAGATGCAGCGCTTCGATGTCGCCCATCCAGGTGTAGGACACCTGATAGTCGGTCCACTTGCCGGTCACGAGAATGGTGATTTCGTCGTCGCTTGCGCGTTCGAACGACCAGTCGTTCCCGCTCGCGAGACGCTCGACGACATCGAGCGGATTGATTCGTGGTTCATCCGAGTAGCTGGTGAGGGACATGACGTCTCCGCTTCGCCGATTTGAGCCAGGGGAAACGCAAGCCACCGCACGCGCCCGAAAGGGAACGCCCTCGCGGACTACAACGACCGTTTGACGCAGGGATTACGAGGTACCTTGACCCGCACACCGAATCACAAGGCGAACCGACTTTAACCCGCTCGATTCCGGCCGCCAGAGGCACCGTGCAGGCACAATGAGCCGTGATTTGCGATTCGCTGGCAACCACGCCGATGCGACTCTCCACAGCCTAAGGTGCGGCGAGGTGACTCATCTGTGGATAACTTTGGGTCAGTCGAACAGGCTGGAAACCGATTCTTCGGAAGCCGTGCGCCCGATCGCTTCGCCGATCAGCGTGGCGATCTCCAGCACGCGGATGTTGCCGGCGGCCTGCACTTCCTTGGTCGGCTGGATCGAGTCGGTGATGACGAGCTCCTTCAGCCGCGACTTGGCGACGCGCGCGACGGCGCCTCCCGACAACACGCCATGACTCAGATAGGCGTAAACGTCCGTGGCGCCCTGCTTCAGCAAAGCGTCGGCGGCGTTGATCAGCGTGCCGCCCGAATCGACGATGTCGTCGACCAGGATGCAGGTGAAGCCGGCGACATCGCCGATCACGTTCATCACTTCGGATTCGCCCGCGCGCTCACGGCGCTTGTCGATGATCGCAAGCGGCGCATTGATGCGCTTGGCAAGCCCGCGCGCGCGCACGACGCCGCCGACGTCAGGCGATACCACCATCACGCTGTCGAGCTTGAAGCGCTCGCGGATGTCGCGGACCATCACCGGCGAGGCGTAGAGGTTATCGGTGGGGATATCGAAGAAGCCCTGAATTTGTCCGGCGTGCAGGTCGAGCGTCATGACGCGGTCCGCGCCGGCGCGGGTGATCAGGTTTGCGACCAGTTTGGCGGAGATCGGGGTGCGCGGGCCGGGTTTGCGGTCCTGCCGGGCATAACCGAAATACGGGATCACGGCGGTGATGCGGCGCGCGGACGAACGGCGCAGCGCATCCATGATGATCAGCAATTCCATCAAATGGTCGTTGGCGGGATACGATGTCGACTGGATGACGAAGCAATCCGCGCCGCGCACGTTTTCCTGAATCTCGACGAAAACCTCCATGTCGGCGAAACGCCGGACCACAGCCTTGGTCAATGGGGTTTTCAGGTATTCGGCGATGGCCTGCGCCAGGGCGGGATTGGAGTTTCCGGCGACGAGCTTGATCGCGCCGTTCTTGCCCGACATCGTGAAATCCCCGCATTTATTGGGCTGGAGGCGGGGTGGTCATAACAAGGCGGGCAGAGCCGGGCAATACGATTCCAAATCATTGTCCCGGTCTATTTCCGGCAGCGTAAACGCGTCGTTCGTATCAGCGCCGCGAGGCTGCTAACGTCAGCGTTTCAGCCCCTGAAGCGGCAGCGACGGTGCGCGGCCGATGTGGCGGCAGCGGCACCGGGCCGTCGATCGCAGGCGGTGCCTCGGCGTCGGCCTGGCCCACGGCGGCGTCGCTTTCCACCGGATCGGCCTTCGCCTGGAAGATGCGGAAAATGCCCGCCGATTCCGGCGTGGTATTGCGGTCGCCGAGGCTCGCGATTGCGGCCTCCGGCTCATGCGGCGCTGCAGGCGCAACCGTGGGCGAGGTCAGGAACGCCGCCAACTGCTCCATGCTTGTGCGCGCGATCTTGTGCAGCATCGCGTCGTCGGCAGCCACCCATGTCCGCTGCCTGGCATTGCCTTCTTCCGTGCCGGTGATGCGCAGCGCGCGGTGCTGCTCACTATCGTAGACGTCCCAAACCCAGGCGATGGCGGTGTGGCCTTTCGTGACGTGCGCGGACAGGTAGCCGCGCACGCGGTAAACCGACGGACTCTCGCGCGAGACGACGGCGAGCTGGTGCGCTTGCGCTTCTTCGTTCAGGTTCTGCACGAGCTTGTGGAATATCGCGGGCGGCGGGCCGTCGATGGACTCAAAAGCGACTGTCGCGCCGTGCGGCGCCGATGTGGATGCGATTGGCTGACCGTCGGTGCTGCAGCCCGCGAGCGCAGTCGCGCAGACCGCCGCGAGTGTCCACGAAAGCCGACGTACGTTTCCCGCCGTTGCGCACGCCGCGCGCCGGCTTCGACTCCACTCCATGGACACCCCTGCGGCGTTTCTTGTTTTTGAGATCGCGCCGTCGATGCCAAATCGTAGCGGCTGGGAGTGGCGCGGTCCAGCGCCGATCGCCCTCACGGATGCGGCTTGGAAAAATCGTTAATCGGCGAGCGCGATGGCGTTGATGTGCCGCCCGTAATCCGGCTCCGCGCGGTGGGTGCTGCGCCGGTAGCTGAAAAATCGCTCCGGCTCCGCGTAAGTGCAGCGGCCGATATCCTCGAAATGGCCGATGCCGGTGCGGGCCAGCCGCATGCCGATGAAGCCCGCAAGATCGAACATGGCGTGGTCCGCGCGCTTCGACGGCGCGAAGAAGCGCGCATTGCCGGTGTCTGCGGCGATGAAGCGTTCGACGAATTCCGGGCCGACCTCGTAGTTCGGCTGGCGGATCGCCGGGCCGAGCGCGGCGGAAATGCGCGCGCGGCTGGCGCCGATGCTTTCCATCGCCGCGACGGTCGCGTCGAGCACGCCGGTGAACGCGCCCTTCCAGCCCGCGTGCGCTGCGCCGATCACGCGCGCTTCGCGGTCGGCGAACAACACCGGCCCGCAGTCGGCCGTCGATATGCCGATGGCA
>JBARCH010000148.1:0-12580 GCA_049793875.1 Pseudolabrys sp.
CCAGCGAGGCGAGGCGGTCGGCAAGCCGGCCCATCGGCAAGTCCAGAACATCCTGGTGCGACGGCTGCGTTGCCGGCGCGGCAATCATTGTGTCGGTCATCCCGGGCCTCCGTGCGTTCGGCAGGCACCATAGACAAGCGCAGGCGTTACGCGGCTTTTTCCCGTTTCCACGGTTAAACGGTTAACCCCGCCGCGCGCGGTCGCGCGCCCACACCGCGCAATCACGTTGCGCGTCCGGGGCGCTCGTGGTCCTCTTGTTGTGGCGCCCGGCACGGCCCCGCAACAAAAGGCAAGGTTCCGTCAATCGGCGATGGACCAAGCTTGTGCGGCGGAGCAAAATTTGGCATGGTCACTTAGGACAGTAATGCTGTCCTAATCGATTGGCGGCCCGGATGCCGGCTTAAACGCGGGGTCAGGCATCGGCACGCCGAACGGGAGCAGCCGCTGCGGCAAGTGCCGGGCAAACTGCCCCTTCTTGAGAATGGTTTACGCGCGTACCGCGGAAGCTCTCCGAGCGCTGCGGATGTGGAAGGTGCGCCGGGAGCAAAGTTGGCTGCGGCGGGACAGGGTAACGATGAGTACGAAACGCCACGACGCAGAGTTTGCCGGACGCGGGATCGCTACACGCTCCCACGGCAATGCGCCGCTGCGCGACACCGCCGACCCTGGCACACCGCCGGTGCAGGGCCTCTACGACCCGGCGCTCGACAAGGATGCTTGCGGCGTCGGCTTCATCGCCGACATCAAGGGCCGCAAGTCGCACCAGATCGTCGAAGACGGCATCAAAATTCTCTGCAACCTCGAACATCGCGGCGCGACCGGCGCCGACCCGCGCATGGGCGATGGCGCGGGCATTCTCGTGCAGATCCCGCACAAATTCTTCGCCAAGAAATGCGAAGCGCTGGGCTTCAAGTTGCCGAAGCCCGGCGAATATGCCGTCGGCTATCTGTTCATGCCGAACGACAACGAGTGGCGGCAGATCATCCGCGACATTTACGCCGAGGTCATCGAGCGCGAGGGCCTCGCACTGCTCGGCTGGCGTGAAGTGCCGACCGACAATTCGACGCTCGGCAAGTCCGTGCTGCCGACCGAGCCGAAGCATATGCAGGTGTTCATCGGCCACGGCAAAAAGAAGCTATCCGAGGCTGATTTCGAGCGCCGGCTCTACATCCTGCGCAAGTCGATCTCGAACGCGATCTATCGCCGGCGCGAGCGGCGCACGTCTGGCTATTACCCCGTCTCGATCTCGTGCCGCACCGTGATCTACAAGGGCATGTTTCTCGCCGACCAGCTCGGCGCGTACTATCCCGACCTGCATGATCCGGATTTCGAGAGCGCGGTCGCGCTCATCCACCAGCGCTTCTCGACCAACACCTTCCCAACCTGGTCGCTGGCGCATCCGTACCGGATGATCGCGCACAACGGCGAAATCAATACGCTTCGTGGCAACGTCAACTGGATGGCCGCGCGGCAGGCTTCCGTTTCCTCGCCGCTGTTCGGCAAGGACATCAACAAGCTCTGGCCGATCTCGTACGAAGGCCAATCCGACACGGCCTGCTTCGACAACGCGCTCGAATTCCTGACGCAAGGCGGCTACTCGCTCGCGCACGCAATGATGATGATGATTCCGGAAGCGTGGGCGGGCAACCCGCTCATGAATGAGGAGCGTCGTTCGTTCTATGAGTACCACGCCGCTCTGATGGAGCCATGGGACGGCCCAGCCGCGATCGCCTTCACCAACGGTCGCCAGATCGGCGCCACGCTCGACCGCAACGGCCTGCGCCCGGCGCGCTATTTCCTGACGCGTGACGAGCGCATCATCATGGCGTCCGAGATGGGCGTGTTGCCGATCGCCGAGAAAGACATCGTCAAGAAGTGGCGCTTGCAGCCCGGCAAGATGCTGCTGGTCGACCTTGATGAAGGCCGCCTCATTCCCGACGAAGAACTGAAGGCGACGCTGGCGCGCAGCCATCCGTACAAGGAATGGCTTGGGCGCACGCAGATCGTGCTTGAGGAATTGCCGGGCACCGACAATCACGCGCCGATCTCGAACCTGTCGCTGCTCGATCGCCAGCAGGCGTTCGGTTACACGCAGGAAGACCTGAAAATCCTGATGATGCCGATGGGGACCACCGGCGAAGAAGCCATCGGCTCCATGGGCAACGATGCGCCGATTTCGGCGCTGTCGGACAGGCCGAAGTCGCTGTTCACCTACTTCAAACAGAACTTCGCGCAGGTCACCAACCCGCCGATCGACCCGATCCGCGAAGAACTGGTGATGAGCCTTGTCTCGATCATCGGGCCGCGGCCGAATCTGTTCGACCTCGAAGGCATGTCGAAATCGAAGCGCCTCGAAGTACGCCAGCCGATCCTTACCAACGACGATCTGGAAAAGATCCGCTCGATCTCCGAGATGAGCGGCGACCATTTCAAATCGCTGACCTTCGACATCACCTTCCCGGCCGAGCACGGCTCCGCCGGCATGGGTTGGGCGATCGACGAATTGTGCGAGCGCGCCGAAGCCGAAGTACGCGGCGGCTGCAATATCATCATCCTGTCCGACCGCAAGGCCGGCGCCGACCGCGTGTCGATTCCCTCGCTGCTCGCCTGCGCCGCCGTGCATCATCATTTGATCCGGCAAGGCCTGCGCACTTCCGTCGGCATGGTGCTGGAGACCGGCGAACCGCGCGAGGTGCATCACTTCGCATGCCTGGCCGGCTACGGCGCGGAAGCGATCAACCCTTACCTCGCCTTCGAGACGCTTGTGGCGATGAAGGACGAGTTGCCGCAAAAGCTCGAGCCGAAGGAAATCATCAAGCGTTACATCAAGTCGATCGGCAAAGGCATGCTGAAGGTGATGTCCAAGATGGGCATCTCGACCTATCAGTCCTATTGCGGCGCGCAGATTTTCGACGCGATCGGACTGCGGCAGGATTTCATCGATAAGTATTTCACCGGCACGCATACGCGCATTGAAGGCGTCGGCCTTGCCGAGATCGCCGAAGAAACCACCCGCCGGCACCGCGACGCGTTCAGCGACGCGCCGATCTATCGCACGATGCTCGATGTCGGCGGCGATTACGCCGTGCGCGTGCGCGGCGAGGATCACGTCTGGACCGCAACCACCGTGCAGCAACTCCAGCACGCCGTGCGCGGCAATTCGCAGGATCATTATCGCGCCTTCGCCAAGGTCGTGAACGAACAGACCGAGCGGCTGCTCACCATCCGTGGCCTGTTCCGCGTCAAGACCGCGGAAGAAGACGGCCGCAAGCCCATTTCTCTCGACGAGGTCGAGCCGGCGAAGAACATCGTGCGCCGTTTCTCGACCGGCGCCATGTCGTTCGGCTCGATCTCGCGCGAGGCGCACACCACGCTTGCCATCGCGATGAACCGCATTGGCGGCAAGTCGAACACCGGCGAAGGCGGCGAGGAGCCGGATCGCTTCAAGCCGCTGCCGAACGGCGACTCGATGCGTTCCGCGATCAAGCAGGTCGCGTCCGGCCGCTTTGGCGTCACGGCGGAATATCTCGTCAATTCCGACATGATGCAGATCAAGATGGCGCAGGGCGCCAAGCCCGGCGAAGGCGGTCAGTTGCCCGGCCACAAGGTCGACAAGGCGATTGCCAAGGTGCGCAATTCGACGCCCGGCGTCGGCCTCATTTCGCCGCCGCCGCACCACGACATCTATTCGATCGAGGATCTTGCGCAGCTCATCTTCGACCTGAAGAACGTCAATCCGACCGGCCTGGTTTCGGTGAAGCTTGTGTCGGAAATCGGCGTCGGCACCGTCGCCGCCGGCGTCGCCAAGGCGCGCGCCGATCACGTCACCATTTCCGGCTTCGAAGGTGGCACGGGCGCCTCGCCGTTGACGTCGATCAAGCACGCCGGCAGCCCGTGGGAAATCGGCCTCGCCGAAACCCATCAGACGCTGGTTGCCAATTGCCTGCGCGGCCGCATCGCGGTGCAAGTCGACGGCGGCGTCCGCTCCGGCCGCGACGTGGTGATTGGCGCAATGCTCGGCGCCGACGAATTCGGCTTCTCGACCGCGCCACTGATTGCGGCCGGCTGCATCATGATGCGCAAGTGTCATCTGAACACCTGCCCTGTCGGTGTCGCGACGCAGGACCCGGAACTGCGCAAGCGCTTCAAGGGACAACCCGAGCACGTCATCAACTACTTCTTCTTTGTCGCCGAGGAAGTGCGTGAGATCATGGCCGAACTCGGCTACCGCCGCTTCGACGAGATGATCGGACAAATGCAAATGCTCGACCGTCAACGGCTGGTCGAGCATTGGAAGGCAAAGGGCCTCGACTTCTCGCGCCTGTTCACCAAGCCGCACGCCGAAACCGACACCAATATCTTCAAGTGCGAGCCGCAGGACCACCACATAGACGGCGTTCTCGACCGCAAGCTGATTGCGGAATCGCAATCGGCGCTCGACCGCGGCGCGCCGGTGCGCCTGCAGACGCCGATCAAGAACATCGACCGCACCACCGGTGGCATGCTGTCCGGCGAAGTGGCGAAGCGCTACGGCCACGACGGGTTACCCGACGGCACCATTCACGTGCGTTTCACCGGCACCGCAGGACAAAGCTTCGGCGCGTGGCTCGCGCGCGGCATTACCTTCGAGCTAGAAGGCGACGCCAACGATTATGTCGGCAAGGGCCTCTCGGGCGGACGCGTGATCATTCGCCCGCCGGCCGATACCGGCATCGTGCCGGAAGAGTCGATCATCGTCGGCAATACGGTGCTTTACGGCGCCATCGCCGGTGAGTGCTATTTCCGCGGCGTCGCCGGCGAGCGCTTCGCCGTGCGCAATTCCGGCGCCATCGCCGTCGTCGAAGGCGCGGGCGATCATTGCTGCGAGTACATGACCGGCGGCGTGGTGGTCGTGCTCGGCAATACCGGACGCAATTTCGCGGCGGGCATGTCAGGCGGCATCGCTTACGTGCTCGACGAAGACGGCACGTTCAAGTCCCGTTGCAATATGGCGATGGTCGAACTCGAGCCGGTGGCCGACGAAGAAGAGATCAACGAAAAAGAATACGGCGCCTATAACGATCTTGAATCGCATGGCCGCGTCGACGTCATGACCGACCTGACCGCGCAGGACGCCGAGCGGCTGCGCAAGCTCATTGGCGACCACGCGCGCTACACCGGCTCCAGGCGCGCGGCTGAAATTCTCGCGGATTGGAAGCGCTACGCTCCGATGTTCCACAAGGTGATGCCCGTCGAATACCGCCGCGCGCTCGCTGAGATGGCAAAGGAAAAGGCCGCCGCGATGCAGGCCGCGGAGTAAGTATGGGCAAGATCACCGGCTTTCTCGAAATCGACCGCAACGATCGCGACTACGAACCGGCCGCTGAGCGCGTAAAGCATTGGCACGAGTTCGTGCTGCCGCTGCCGGAGGACGAGACCCGCAACCAGGCGGCGCGCTGCATGGATTGCGGCGTGCCTTACTGTCACGGCACCAGCGTCATCACCGGCGCGCCAACCGGCTGCCCGGTGAACAACCAGATTCCGGACTGGAACGACCTCGTCTATCGCAACCGCTGGGACGAGGCGGCGCGCAACCTGCACTCGACCAACAATTTCCCGGAAGTCACCGGCCGGATATGCCCCGCCCCGTGCGAAGCCTCCTGCACGCTCAACATCAACGAAAACCCTGTCACCATCAAAACCATCGAATGCGCCATTGCCGATCGCGCGATTGCGCAGGGGCTGAAACCCGAGCGCGCCACGCACAAGACCGGCAAGAAGATTGCCGTCGTCGGTTCAGGCCCGGCTGGCCTCGCCTGCGCGCAGCAACTCGCGCGCGCCGGCCATGACGTGCATGTGTTTGAGCGCTGGGCGAAGGCGGGTGGCCTGCTGCGATACGGCATCCCCGACTTCAAGATGGAAAAGGTCCATGTCGACCGCAGAATCGCGCAGATGGAAGCCGAAGGTGTCAATTTCCATTATGGCGTGCATGTCGGCGTCAACCTGCCAACCGACAAGCTGCTGAAGGATTATGACGCAGTCGCACTTACCGGCGGCTCCGAGGCGCCCCGCGACCTTCCGATTCCCGGCCGCGAGTTGACGGGAATCCATTTCGCGATGGATTTCCTGCCGCAGCAGAACCGCCGCGTGAGCAACGAGGCGCCGCTCGGCAACGTCGAGCCGATCCTCGCAACCGGCAAGCGCGTGATCGTCATCGGCGGCGGCGATACCGGCTCCGACTGCATTGGCACCTCGATCCGTCAGGGCGCGACTTCGGTGACCAATTTCGAGATCATGCCGCAGCCGCCGGAGCACGAGAACAAGGACCTCACCTGGCCGCTGTGGCCGTTGAAGTTGCGCACCTCCTCAAGCCATGAAGAAGGTGCGGCGCGCGAGTTCGCCGTACTGACGCAAAAATTTTCCGGCGAGAACGGCGCGGTGAAAAAACTGCATTGCGTGCATGTCGATGGCAAGTTCAAGCCGGTCGCCGGCAGCGAATTCGAGATCGAAGCCGAACTGGTGCTGCTGGCGATGGGCTTCGTGCATCCGGTACACGAAGGCATGGTGAAATCGCTCGGCCTGACACTCGACCGGCGCGGCAACGTGCAGGCCGATACGTTCGCCTACAAGACGTCGTCACCGAAAGTGTTTGCCGCCGGCGACATGCGCCGTGGACAATCGCTGGTCGTTTGGGCGATCCGCGAAGGGCGCCAGTGCGCCCACGCCATTGACAAGTACCTGATGGGAACGACGACGCTGCCGCGCTAAGCGGCAGTCCCGATCAGCGGAAAATTCCGAACAGGCCGCCACCAACCGGCGCCGGCGGGCGCGGCGGAGTGCTGCGGTGAACCGGCTGCTTCGGCTTCACATCCTGCATCGGCTTTTTCACTTTTGCCTGCGCGGCTTTGGCCGGCTTCGCCTCCGGCGGATTCTTCTTCGGATGGACGGCAGGGGCAATCGGAGCCGCCGACTCGACTTTCGCCGTAGCGGCCTTTGGCGTCGCGTTTTTGGCAGGAGCAGCGGCAACGGGCGCCGCACCGGCTTTAGCGTTGGCATCGCTGCCGCGCGGCCACGCAAAATCGTCGGCGCGTCCAGGGGGAGCCGGCACCGGCTCGCCCTGGACCAGCACGCGTGCCGCAGTCGGGTCGGCGTTGTTTCCGCGGTTGCCAGCGCCGCCGAGAAGTTCGTCGGAGTTGCCCGTCACGGTCAGCGGCACCACCGGCCCGGCAAGCGGCCGCACGTTCGGCGCTTGCGGCGCGAGCGGTCCGCCCGACGGCAGGGCGACAGGGATGGCGCGGTTTGAGATAGCGCGCTGCAATTCGCGATCGACGTAGTGCGCAAGCTTGATGGCGCCGTAGGTCGTGAAATAGACGCCGTCGTAAGCCCGCAGGCGGCGCGTCTGGCCTTCGTAATCCGGCCCATGCATCGTGAACTTGCCGGCGTCGTCGACGAAGCCATCCCAGACGTCGATATATTTTACGCCCGCTCGTTCGGCACGCGCGCGGTAAAGGTCATTGAGATAGGCTGTATCCGCCGTGGACTTCGCGCCGCGGATCGGTGGCAGGCCAATCCAGAACACCGGCACGCCTTTGCTTTTGAGCGCCGCGATCATATCGTCGATGCGCTTGATGTAGATCTTCTCCCAGCGATCCGACCGGAATTCGATGGCGCCCTTTGCCGATTTGCGCGCGGGCTCCGGCGCGACGACGCTCGGCGTTTCGCCCTCGTCGGCTTTTTTCTGATCGGTTCCACTTTGATCGGTGGTGTCGGCGCCCTTCTGCTCCGCTTCGAGCTCGGCATCGCTTTCGCGGATCGATTGGCGGTCGCTGACACCAAGCATCACGACGATGTAATTGATGTTTTCTTTTGCCAGAAAATCGCGTGCCACATGCGGCCAGTCGAGGTCGCTGCGCGGCTCGTAACGGATCAGGCCAGAGCGCGCGCGATTTTTTCGCACGATCCCGATGTCGGCGGAGTCGGCGAAAGTATCTTCAAGGCCGTAGGCAAGCCAGTCCGCCATTGCGTCGCCGATGACGGCGACCGTCGTGCTCGGCGTCGCATCCGATTTCTTCGGCGCCGGTGCACGCGAATAGTCTGCTTGCGGTGCGGGTTGCCCCTGCTTCTGCGGCTCGTAATAGCGCGGACCGGATTCGAACGGACCGAACAGATTGTCGAAGAACCCGCCGCCCGAACGCGACCGTTGCCGGCTGGGGAAACGATCGTCGTAGCGCTGCGCTTGCGCCGGCGCGGTGATCGCGAGGTTGATCGCGACGATACAGACGAGTTCGATCGCGGCAAGCAAAGCCGCTGCGGTCATCAAGCGCGTGAATTTACGTTTCGTCGCCATCGCAATTTACCGAACGCGCCGTCCACATGCGCAAGTCTCAAAGCCGGCACCGCCTGCATGGGCTATCAGCACGACAAAAATGTCAACTCAAAGGTCGTCGGGTGGTTATCTAGGCGGCTGATTTGCCGCCGCTTTTAGCCATTCAGATTTCAGCGTCCGCGCAACTGGTCGAGGATCGCGGCAGACGCAAAGCCGTCTGCAACCTTGCCGGTCCTGGCCTGGAATTCGCGGATCGCCGCGCGGGTCTGGGCGCCGAGATGACCGTCGGGTTCGATGTCGTAGCCGTGACGCGCCAATAACTGCTGAAGCTCAAGCCTTTCATCGCGCGAGAGCACGCGTTCATAGCGCGGCCATTTCTGCACGAAGGGACCGCCCCCGCGCAGTCGGTCGGCAAGATGGCCGATCGCGAGCGCATAGGCTTCGGCGGGATTGTATCGCATGATGACGCGGAAATTCGTCAGCATCAAAAAGCCGGGTCCCTGCACGCCGGCGGGAACAAGCAGGAAAGCGCGTTCGCCCGGCCGCGGGAAAGACAGATTGTTAGGGCGCACGATGCCGGCGCGCACCCAATCCCGTATCGTCATCGTTCGCGAGCGATCGGCGAGCGCGAAATCGAAGGTCGCCGGAACGACGACTTCATAACCCCATGTCTCGCCGGTTACCCAGCCGTCTTTTTTCAGATTATTGGCGGTGGAGGCGATGACGTCCGGAATGGAATCGACAACGTCGCGCCGTCCATCGCGGTCGAAGTCGACGGCATAACGCTTGAATGCGGTCGGCATGAATTGCGTCGGGCCGAATGCGCCCGCCCACGATCCGACCATGCGATCCGGGCGAACGTCGCCACGCGCGAGAATTTCCAGCGCCGCGAGAAATTCTCCGCTGAAATATCGCTGCCGGCGGCCGATACAGGCGAGTGTCGCCGTCGACCGGATAACCGGCCGGTCGCCGCTCTGCGTGCCGTAATTCGTCTCCACACCCCAGATCGCCGCAATGACATGACGGTCGACGCCGTAGGCCCGCTCGACCGCATCGAAGACGTTGCGATATTTCTCCAGCAGCGCGCGGCCCTTCTCGACGCGCTCGTTGGTCACGAGCAGATCGAGATAGTCCCAGAACGATCTGGTGAACTCAGGCTGGGCGTCGAGCAGATCCATGATCCGCAGATCGGGCGTGAGCCGTGCCGTGTAAGTCTGGAACGCCGCGCGCGAGATTCCGCGCCGCGCCGCCGCCGGCCATAATTGTTCGATGCAGTTCGGGAAATTCGCCGCCGCCGCACGGATGGCCTCAGCGGTCATCGATTCATCGCCGGACGCACCGGAGGCGCCGCTCCATGACGGACCCTGATCGCGGTCGGGCGTAGTTGAAATGGCGCCGGTGGGGAAGTCCGCGTTGCGGGCGATGCGCGCGCTTTGCGCCAGCGCAACGCCGTAAGCGCCCGCAGCCAGTGCAGCGATCAACAGGCCTCCGAAAACCTTGCCCGACCCCGCCATCGTGACCCTTCGATCCGTCCCCCAGAGACGTATCCTATGGGTGCCTCGATAACGTTTCGACGGCGTTAATGATGGTCTGTGTCTAACCTGCATCTGGACCCGTGGGCGCGGTCCATGCTTTCTGGTAGCTGGACTGGGCGTCAACGCAGCCAGCAAAAGAAATCCCGCATGAGCCGCATCCGCAAAGCCATTTTTCCAGTCGCCGGGCTCGGAACCCGGTTCCTTCCGGCGACCAAAGCCATGCCGAAGGAAATGCTCCCGGTCGTGGACCGCCCGCTTATCCAGCATGTGGTGGATGAGGCGCGGCAGGCCGGCATTGAGCACCTGATATTCGTCACCGGTCGCCACAAGAGCGTGATCGAGGATCACTTCGACCGCCAGTTCGAGCTCGAAGTGACCCTGAGCGAACGCGGAAAGACGAACGACCTTGCGCTGCTGTCGGAGGACTTGCCGGACCCAGGCACCGCCAGTTTCACCCGCCAACAGTCGCCGCTCGGTCTCGGTCATGCGGTGTGGTGCGCACGCGAACTGGTCGGCAATGAGCCGTTCGCGTTGCTGCTGCCGGACGTGCTGGTGCAAAATCCGCGCGGCTGCATCGCGCAGATGATCGACGCCGCAGCCAAGCTCGAAGACAACGCCAACATCATCGCGGTGGAAGAAGTGCCGGCGGACCGCGTGCACATGTATGGCGTCGTCGGCGTCGGGCCGGCCAAAGGCAAGGCCTTCGCGATCACGCAGATGGTCGAAAAGCCGAAGGCGGCCGAAGCGCCATCCAATCTCAGCATCACCGGGCGCTACATCCTGCAGCCGGAGATTTTCGAGGTGCTGGCGAAACAAGCGGCCGGCGCGGGCGGCGAAATCCAGCTTACGGACGCGATGGTGCAGCTTGCGAAGACGCAGCCCTTTTACGGTCTGAAGTTCGAGGGCCGCAGCTTCGACTGCGGTTCCAAGATCGGATTCCTCACCGCCAACGTCGCCTATGCGCTGGAGCGCGACGACATCGCTCCGGCGCTGCGCGGCGAATTGACGGAATTGCTCGGCCGCAAATAACAGCGTCAGTCTTGCAGGCGCAGGCCGAGCAGGAAGACCGTTGCGTTGTAATCGTTGCCGGTGACGTTCGAGCGCAGCCAATCCTGCCTGATTTCACCTTTGATCTGCGCATTGCGGTTGAATTTGTAGGTCAGCCCCGCCCCGATCGAAAAGCGCTTGTCCTGCCGGATGTCGCCGACGTAATCGTCGAGGCCGAAGCCGGCCTTCGCGGTGAAGATCAACCACTGCCGCAGCGCGTGATCGAGTTGCAACCCGATGTCGCGGTAAAGCACGCCAGACACGCCGGGAATGGTGGATTCACCCACCGTCGAAGCCGCCGTCAGTTTCACCGAAGTCAGCGCACTGGCGGCCCAGGTCAGCGAGCCTTCGCCGATGAAGCCCTGCAGGTCAGGCAGCCGTGGGTCTTCATAAGTGCGCCTGAGATAGCCGGCGGCGATTTCGCCGGTCAGCAGGCGCGATATTTCGAAGCTAGATCCGGCCTTGCCGACGATGCCTTTTGAATCGCGCTGGAAGCCGGAAGAATCGGCTTCGAGCTCATGCGTACGCGTGTCGCCGCCGACTTCGACGAACGGCTTGACGCCCGGCGTAAGCTCGTAGCTTCCGCGCAACGTGCCGCCAATCTGGTTGTAATTGCGATCCGCGTTGCTCGACTTGGTGCCGTCGGTCAGTGTCGAGTCCTGATAGTCGGTGCGCTCGGCGTCCGCTTTGACAGAAAACTCGAAGCGGTTGAAGCGCTGCGCAACGCCGGCGCTGCCACCCGCTGTCGTGTAGATCGGCAGCTTGGCGAGGCCGGCCGGCAGGTTCGGACTCCCGGGATTGTCGGTGGAAACCAGCAGGCGCGTGCCGAGATTGATGTTGGTATCGCGCGTTACATCGATGCGGCCATCGACTTTGCCGTTGAAATAAGGCCGGCTGAGCGTCGGCGTCTCATCGGGCGAAAAGCCGGTGTAGCTGCCGCGCAGATCGGCCTTGAGTTCATGGCGCGACCAGTCGGAGCGCACCAGCATCTCCGGCGCGACGGTGTAAGTCGCGGCGCCCTTGCCCCCTTCGGCGTGACCGGGATTGGTGTCGTAGCCGCCGATGAATTCGATCGCCGGGAAAAGCAGAAACGATCCCGCGCGTATTCCGAGCGCCGCGTAAGGATCGTCGTCTTTCGTCTTGCGTTTCTTCGGCGGCTTCCTGATGGGGCCGAGTTCGACCGGGGGCTGCCCCGGCTGTCCGGCGGACGCGTAAGAGGTCGCCGCGGCATTCGCCGTTGCCGGTGGAGGCGTCTGGTAGGGCGAGACGACGAGCGGCGCGGCAGCTTCGGCCGCGTCCGCGTTCTGCTTCGGCTGTCGCGGACCCTTACCCGCGCGCTTTTTTTGCAAGTTGCGCGAATCGAAGCCGGTCTGTCCCGCACCGCTCGGCGCCACGAAATTCCGGGTTGCTCCCAGTGGCGGTGGCTGCTGCCGGCGAAACTTCTCGAAGCGCGGCGGATTTTTCGTGTCGCCATTTTCCGGCTCCGGCGAGAGCGGATTCGGAAATGCCGGCGCCGCCGTCTGCGCCATCGCGTCGGCGCACCAAAAAATCACGCAGGCAGCCAGAAGCATGCCGACAAGTAGCGCGGCCGGGCATTGGTGGCGTGAGCGCGGCACCAGGTGAACCTCTCCTCGGCGCAAACCGGGAACACGAACGAACGCGACGACGCGGACGCCGGCAGGACCGCGCGGCG
>JBARCH010000149.1:0-5110 GCA_049793875.1 Pseudolabrys sp.
AAGGTTGATTCCGCATCGCAGCGATTCAGGGCGTCATCCTTTCGCTTTGGCGACCCACGTCCCATCGGCCCTGTGTCGCAAATCTGTAACAAGTCCCTTATTTCACGTATTAATGCTTGATGGCCGAATCCACAGCGTATGTCCCTGGCGCATGGGTTCCATGCCCCTTTGGATCTGTTGCAATGCAGCAAATCGGTTTATATTCCTGTCAACAACAAGAAGAAAATGCCTAAAGGGAAGCGCCTTCGGAATCGTCGAACCTGAAAGGGAGATGAAGCCATGGCTTTCTTCTCACACGCACTGTCCCTGGCCGAGCATGTTTCCGTCCGCGCGCCGGTCGCGCGCCGCGGCCTTTTCGCCCGCTTTGCGGCGGCCGTCATGGCCACTCGCAAGCAGGACGCCGATCGCGCGATCGCGAACTACCTGGCGCACAGCGGCGGCAAGCTCACCGACAGTGTCGAGCGCGAAATCGAGCGGCGCTTCTTCGGCGCCCCAAAAATTTGACTACGAACCGCGCGTGCCAATGAGGCCTCGCGCAAAAGGAGAATGAAAAATGACGACTCTTCCGGTAAGGGCGCCCGCCCACACGCCCCTCGTCGACGCGCTCGCACGCATCGTTGAATTCGTGGATACCGTGTTCTCGGTATTCGAAGAGGCGCAGACGATGGCCCGCGCCGCACACGAACGCTACCCGTTCGCCGAATAAGGAACGAGGGCGCTCAGCTTGCGCCCTCGACCACGCGCATGTCGCGCTCGCAGGCATCCTTGCCGAGCGCCTTCAGTGCGGTCTGGTAGTCTTCGGTGTCATGGGCGGCCAGCGCTTTTTCCATCGACTCGAACTCGATCACCACCACGCGTTGCTTGAGGCCGGCCTCCCAAGCTTCGTTCGCGACGCCGCGGATGAGGAAGCGGCCCCCGGCAGCGGCGATCGCCGGCCCGGCGAGCTTGGAGTAAGCGGCCATCGCATCCGGATTCTTGATCGAACGATAGGTGGTCACCCAATAGGCTTTGGCCATCACTCAAACTCCTTTGCTTTCCCTGCGCCGTTCCGGCGTTCACGCCGCATCATAATGCCCGACAACCTGTTTCAAAAGTAGCTGCGAGCCGGGCAGCCGCCGGGGCGTGCGGCGCTTGATCTTCCAGCCTTCCGGCGCCCGCACGAATCCCGGCGAAGGGCGCCGATGCGGAGATTTCAGAATCCTTTCGACGTGCTGCAGGAGCGCGCATGAACTGCGCGGTTTTGAGCGTGCATTCGCGCATTAAGGTTGCTCGGTAAGGTTTCGACTCAATTCGTGATGGAACACGGCGTCTTTGTGGCAATTGCAGCCACAAAATGAACGGAGTTCCCATGCAGAAACTTGCATCCCAAAAAATAATGGAGTCCACATGATTCGCTCGCTTTGCATTGGCGCGGTTATTCTGGCTGTCACAACCGCCGCATCGGCAAACGAAAAGTTCATCAATCAAACGAACTCCAACGGCGATCTTGAATTCCTGATTACCAAGCACGCCGCTGCCAACAATGTACCGGTCGAACTCGTGCGCCGCGTCATCAAGCGCGAAAGCCGCGGCAACCCGCGTGTCATCAGCAAGGGAAATTACGGCCTGATGCAAATCCGTATCGGCACTGCGCGTGCCATGGGTTATCGCGGCACGGCTGCGGGCTTGCTCGATGCCGACACGAACATGACCTATGCGGTGAAATACCTTGCCGGCGCCTATCACGCCGCGGCCGGCAATAGCGACCGGGCGGTGCACTATTATGCCGCGGGCTATTATTACGCCGCCAGGAACAAGGGCCTGCTCCAGAAGGGCAATCCGGACGCGCTCAATATGTTCGCGTCCGCGGCTGCTGCCGGCAACAGCTTCGCGTCTGCTGCCGCGCCGACAGCTACGAAGACCGCAACAAAGGATAATGCCGTCGTTCGGGGGGACCCGCAGACTTATACGTGGTGAAGCCCGGCGCTGTGCGCGCCGCTCACTGGCAAGACATCAAAACCGGTTCGGCCGATCGCCGCGCCGGTTTTTTTATTGAGATGGCGAGACGCGCGGCGTCGTGCGCTGACGTGGCTTGGCCGGTTGCGCTTTGGGCGCGGGCTGCGGGTGTTGATACTGCGGGCCGAACAGCGCGCTGAACAGATCGGGCGGCTGCTGCGTGGCCGCGGTCTTTACCGCGGGCTTTGCCCGGCGGTGGGCGCGGTGCGGCAGCTTGCGGCGTGTCTCGCCCGGCGGCTTGGCGCGCTCCGGTGTCCTGATTACCGGTGGCCGTTCCTCGGATTTTGTGACGGGCAATTCGGTCGATGAGGACTCGCCGATCTCGACCGGGATCGTCGCCGCGGGAACTTGCGTGATCGAGCCGGTGGTATCGTCGTCGTCGCCGGGGTTCGCCTCGGTCTGATCCGCCGGCAGCCCGGCAATCACAGGTGCGGCTTCCTTGGTATCGCCCGCGGCTGGCGGCGGCGCCACAACGGAAGCCGGCGCACTTATGTTCTCAACCGGCGGCGGCGCCGTGACCTCGTCGAGTGCAGGCAGCGCGGCCTCTTCGACTGGCGACACCGGCACAGCCGGCGCCCGTGTATCCTGCAGACCGCGTAATTGCCGGATTTCATCCGCGCGATGCAGGGCGGCAAGGATCAGGAATTGCCGCCATTCGGGATGTTCGGCCTGTTCGATCAACGCTCCGTGCGCCGGCGCCTCGACACGAGCGAGGCGCGCGCGGGAGGGCCCCGGCAAAGTGAGGCCAAGGATCAGGGCGAGAATGGCGATGAATACGCCGCCTACTGGAATGATCCGAAGGATCGGCAGCATGCGCGATGCATAGGTGATTCGCGCGGATCGCCAAACCAAATTGCGATCGTTTATTCTGCGCGCCACACGCATGACGAGTCCGTGATAACCGGATGGCTTGGCCCCGTGACAGGGTTCCCCGGCGTTGCTAGGAACAGTCATCAAAAACGTGCGGGGGAAGCGC
The DNA here is from genome assembly GCA_049793875.1 of Pseudolabrys sp. Taxonomy (GTDB): domain Bacteria; phylum Pseudomonadota; class Alphaproteobacteria; order Rhizobiales; family Xanthobacteraceae; genus Pseudolabrys. Next base: position 2,972 of record JBARCH010000149.1, read on the forward strand.
TATGTTCCAGAAGCCGAAATGTCCGGTCATCGCTATTGAAGAGCATTACTGGGACCGGGAGCTTGCCGGCCATTTCACCGGACCCGAGGCGGGTCGTGGCAATGAGACGGACGAGCGGCTGTTCGATCTCGGCGCCCTTCGTCTGAAGGAAATGGACGAGGCAAATGTCGACGTTCAGGTGCTGTCGCATGGTGCGCCGTCGGCACAGAAGCTGCCGCCCGACACCGGTCCGGCCATCACGCGCGGGGTCAACGACCGGCTCGCCGCGTTCGTGAAATCCAATCCCAAGCGCTTCGCTGCTTTTGCCGCATTGCCGACCGCCAATCCGGAAGCGGCTGCCGACGAACTCGAGCGCACCGTGAAGCAGCACGGATTCAAGGGCGCGATGATCCACGGCATGTCGACCGGCGAATTCCTCGACCTGAAGAAATACTGGCCGATCTTCGAGCGCGCGGAAAAACTCGACGTGCCACTCTATCTCCACCCGTCACTGCCGAACCAGACCGTCACCGACATCTACTATCAGGATTATGCCAAGGACTTTCCCTTGGTGGTGCGTCCGGCGTGGGGATACACGGTCGAGACCGCAACGCAGGCGATCCGCCTCGTACTGTCCGGCGTGTTCGAGAAATATCCGAACCTGAAAATCATTCTCGGCCATTTCGGCGAGACGATTCCGTTCCTGCTCTGGCGCATCGACACATCGCTCAAGCGGCCGGGACAGAAGCAACTCGCGTTCCGTGACATCTTCTGCAAGAACTTCTATCTCACCACCAGCGGCTTCTTTTCCAATCCGGCGCTGCTTTGCTGCGTCATGGAGATGGGTGTCGATCACATCCTGTTTGCGATCGACTGGCCATTCGTCATGAACCCGCCCGGCGTGGAATGGATGAAAGACATTCCGCTGTCGGATGAGGACAAGGCGAAGATATTGTCGGGCAACGCGCAGCGATTGTTGCGGATGTAATCAGCCGGCCGGATGCTGACGGTAGTAGTCGGCATCCGCCGTTGATTGCTTCCACTCTGCGTTGCCGCGCCACTCGCAGTGATGGGCGCGCATGTCGTCACCGTAACGCACGCGGAACAGAAGCGTTCGCGCCGGACCGTTGGTGTATTCGTGCACCTCGCCAGGCGGATGCACAACGAAAGAACCGGGCTTGACGACGACGGTTTCTTTCGGCGTGCGCATGGCGCCGCCGCCGGAGTGGCAAAAGTAAATCTCAGTCGCCTGCGGATGGCAGTGGTAGGGACTGATCTGCCCCGGCTCCCAGCAGGCGACGGTTACGTCGCCGTCCGCGACTTTGCCCAGGATCTTCTCAACGTGTTTCCTCGGATTCCATTCCTGTTCGTGCGCGAGATCGAAAACGTGCATGGGTTGTCCTCCGGGCAGGCCGGCATTGTAGCGGATCGGTGGTGGGCAAGCAGAGGGCGCGAATGGCCTTTCGCGGCGCCCGTTGCTAGAAAGTGACGCCTCGTGCGGGGCCCGTAGCTCAATGGTTAGAGCCGACCGCTCATAACGGTCTGGTTGGAGGTTCGAGTCCTCCCGGGCCCACCACGCATTCTGTCGAAACTCAAGTATTCCGGAGACGACGCCAATTCTGGCGATTTGGCGGGATTCGGCGCGGGCATTGAGTCTCTGCAGACCGCCAGTCGAATGCGACAGGCCATCCGGGCGACTTTTTCTCTGCCCCCGAAATTCGGATTCCCCGAACGGGGCGGGTCCGAGCAGAGATCAGTTCGATCGTGGCGGTTAAGCCGGAGTGAGACCCGGCGTCCGGTGCTGGCGAGGCCACTCGGCCGGCAGGTCGGCGAGGCGAATGACGCCCATGCCCCGCGGCAGCCTGCCTTCGATGGCCGCCTTGACGAGGTCCGGTGCCAGGAACGCGAGCGAAATCATCTTGTTGATCTTCCTCGTACTGCATCTCTCACGCTTCGCGATGCTATCGGTGGTCGCCGATGGATCTGCGATTAATTCTTCAAGCCAACAGCGCCCGCGTGCGATCGAGGTAATCAAGGTTGCCCGGGTCTCCGAACGGATGGGACGGCTATCGTGGTTTTGGGTCGGTTCAGAATTTGGCAGAAGAATCTCGCGGCGGCGTGTCGATGCTGTTTTCTGCCACGGCACATGAAGGATGTTGT
>JBARCH010000150.1:0-2494 GCA_049793875.1 Pseudolabrys sp.
AGCATTTCCAGATAACGCTCGGCGAAACCCGAGGTTGACTTCTCGTAGACCGCATAAAGCGAGTTCACCAGGCAATCACCGAAGGCATAGGCGTACACATAGAACGGCGAATGGATGAAGTGCGGAATGTAGGTCCAGAACGTCTCGTAGCCGTCCTTCAATTCGATCGCCGGCCCCAGACTCTCGTTCTGCACCGACATCCACAATTCGCAAATCTTGTCGGCGGTGAGTTCGCCGTTGCGGCGCTCGATATGCACTTTGCGTTCGAACGAGTAGAACGCGATCTGGCGCACGACCGTGTTGATCATGTCCTCGACCTTGGCAGCGAGCATCGCCTTGCGCTGTTTCTTGTCCGTGGTCTGCGCGAGCAATTTGCGGAAGGTGAGCATCTCGCCGAATACGGAAGCGGTCTCGGCCAGGGTCAACGGCGTCTGCGCCATCAACGGGCCGTTGGGCGCAGCCAGCACCTGATGCACGCCGTGACCGAGTTCGTGCGCGAGCGTCATCACGTCACGCGGCTTGCCCTGATAATTGAGCAGCACGTAGGGGTGCGCTGACGGCACGGTCGGATGCGCGAAGGCCCCCGGCTGTTTGCCTGGCCGCACCGGCGCGTCGATCCAGTTGCGCTCGAAAAAGCGGTCGGCGATGTCGGCCATTTTCGGCGAAAACGCGCCATAGGCCGTGAGCACGGTCGCGCGCGCGTCTGCCCACGGGATGGTGCGCTGCTCGACTCTCGGCAGCGGCGCATTGCGATCCCAGTGCGGCAGCTTTTTCTTGCCGAACCACCTGGCCTTCAGCGCGTAATAGCGATGCGAGAGCTTCGGATAAGCGGCGCGCACGGACGACACCAGTGCCGCAACCACTTCAGGCTCGACGCGGTTCGACAAATGCCGCGCATCGGCAACATCCTTGAAGCCGCGCCAGCGGTCGGAAATTTCCTTGTCCTTGGCCAGCGTGTTGGTGATCAGCGTGAACGGCCGCAGATTTTCCTTGAAGGTCTTGGCCAGCGCTTCCGCCGCTGCCTTGCGCTTCTTGCCGTCGGCGTCCTGCAACAGATTGAGCGCAAGCTCGATGCTCAGCGATTTGCCGCCGATCTTGAAACGCAAGCCCGCGACGCTTTCATCGTATTGCCGATTCCACGCCGAATAGCCGGTAATCGACTTCTCGTGGAACAGCTCTTCGATCCGGTCCTCGAGCTGGTAAGGCTTTTCCTTGCGCACATCGTCGAGCCAGGGCTTGTAATGAGCAAGCGCTGGATCGGTCATCGCCTTATCCAGCGCGGCGTCATCGACGCGGTTTAATTCGAGCGTGAAGAACAGGACATGCAGCGAAGCAGCCGTCAGGCGCTCCTGTATGTCGCCGTAAAATTTCGCGCGAGTCGGGTCGGTGGTATTGCCGGCGTAAAGCAGCGAGGCATAGGACGACAGCCGCCCCATCACGTCGTCCAGCGCCTCGTAATCCTTGACCGCGCCGGCCAGCGCGCGGCCTCCACCCTCGCCCGCCGCCATGTCCGCAAGCTGGCCCTTGTAGGTCTGCTCGAAGGCGACGCAGGCGCTATCGGCCTTTTCCAGGTCGGCCTTCAGCGTCGGGCTGTCCATGCCCGGATAAAGATCAGTGAGATTCCACTCCGGCAGCGCGCCCAACCGGATGCCCGTCTTGGCGGTCGATTTGGCCGCTGCTTTGGACTTGGGGCGGGTGGATCGTTTGACGGTGGAGCGGGATGGCATTTTTGAGGTCCTGGCGTCTTTGACGGCGTTGCTCAAGGCGAAGCGGGAAGCAAATGCGAGCTTTTCACCATATTGCGCGCGGACGGCGGTATTCAACCACGCCTTCGCGCGCCGTTGCGTATACGACCGACTTAACAAGGCATTAAGTCAACTCGGCGACAGTGCGCCAAATCGGCACAACCGTTGTGTCTGGAGTGGCCATGCCCGATGTCGTGCTTGTCGTCGATGACGATCCGGTTCAGCGCCGGCTGATCGAAAACATGGTGCAGCGTTTCGGCTACGACGCCCTCACCGCCGATGGCGGCGATGTGGCGGTCAAGCTGCTCACCGGCCCCGATGCCGCACGCGTCAATTGCGTCGTGCTCGATCTCGTGATGCCCGACCTCGACGGACTCGGCGTGCTCGCGCGCATGCGCGAAGCCGGCCTCGATATTCCCGTCATCGTGCAAACCGCCCATGGCGGCATCGACAACGTCGTCACCGCAATGCGTGCGGGCGCAATCGACTTCGTGGTCAAGCCCGCCGGGGCCGAGCGCCTGCAGGTATCGATCCGCAACGCACTTTCGTCCAAGGCGCTGGCGGGTGAATTGCAACGTCTCCGCCACAGCCGCGACGGCATTCTCACATTCGCCGACATCGTCACACGCGCGCCCGCGATGAAGCCGGTACTGCGCGCAGCCGAGAAGGCCGCCGCATCCGATATCCCCGCGCTGATCGAAGGCGAATCCGGCGTCGGCAAGGAGATGATCGCGCGCGCGGTTCACGGC
>JBARCH010000151.1:0-1864 GCA_049793875.1 Pseudolabrys sp.
ACCTCAATCAACTGATCTGGAACGTGCCGGAAATCATTTCCAACCTGTCGGAAATGGTTGCGCTTGAAGCGGGCGACATCATCATGACGGGAACGCCGTCCGGCGTCGCCGCGACCGTTGCCGGCGACAAGCTCGAATGCGAAGTCGAGGGCGTCGGCAAGCTGACGGTCACGATCGGCCAGCCGCTGAAATAATCAGCGGCGGCATCGACAGCGAAATCAGGGCGCCGGCCGAAAGGTCAGGTGCCCTTTTCGTTGGCGGCGGCATCCTTCGCCATGTCCGCGTGGCGATGGACGAGCTTCCAGTCACAACTCTCGCCACCGGACCACAGGCTTACGCCGCAAAAAGCCGTTCCACCGCCGCGGCGATTCTGAACAGATGACGGTCATTCCCGTTGCGCGCCATCAGCATCAGGCCGGTCGGCAAGCCGCCATCGCGCGGCAGCGGCACCGAAATTCCGCACAGGTCGAAGAAGTTGCCGATGGTCGTGTTGCGCAAAAGCCGTGCATTGCGAACCATGAATTCCTTCGGATCGGCAACTTCGTCGAGGCGCGGCGCAACCGTCGCCGTCGCCGGCAAAACAAGCGCATCGACGTCGGCAAGACGCACGTCCATCGCGCGGATCAGCGCAGCGCGCTCGCGCACGGCCGCGATGTAGCCGGCGGCGGAAATATCGCGGCCTCTCTCGATGCGCGAACGCACGATCGGATCGACGCCCTCGCCGCGGCGCGCCAGCAAATCGCGATGAATGTAATAGGCTTCCGCGACCAGAATGCTGGTGCGCGCAAGCGCGTGCATCATGTCATCGAGCAACGGCAGCTTTTCATTGCTCAAATGCACGCCTGCCTTCTGCAAGCGGTCAAGCGCTTCGGGAAAGCGTTTGCCGACGGTGTCATCGAGATTTTCGAGCGGCATGCCCTGGGGGATGCCGAGGCGGAGCCCCGCGAGCGGTGTCGGCTCCAACGCAAATGGCTCTTCGCCCGCCATGACGGCGTCGGCGTTGGCGCAATCGGCGACGCTGCGCGCCAGCGAGCCGATGGAATCGAGCGAATACGACAGGGGAAACGCGCCCTCGGTCGGGATGCGCTGTCTGCTGGGCTTGTAACCGACAATGCCGCAGATCGCGGCAGGAAGGCGGCAGGAGCCGCCCGTGTCGCTGCCGATGGCGATGTCGCACATGCCGTCCGCGGCCGCGACCACCGCGCCCGATGAGGAGCCGCCCGGCACGCGCGCCCGGTCGGCCGGATTTCCGGGCGTGCCGAAATGCGGATTGGCGCCGATACCGGTGAAGGCAAATTCCGACATGTTGGTCTTGGCGACGATCACCGCGCCCGCCGCGCGCAGGCGGCGCACGATCGGTGCATCCACCGCCGCGGGCTTGCCTTCCTCCGCCAGCACTTTCGATCCGGCGCGCGTCACCTCGCCGGCAACGTCGAACAGATCCTTGATGGTGACGATGGCGCCGTCGAGCGGACCGAGCGAGATGCCAGCGCGCGCACGCGCGTCGGCGGCGTCGGAAGCCGCCGTGGCCGCGTCGCGATAAACAGTCAGGCAGGCGCGCGCGCCCTCGCCTTTGGGATCGGCGATCTTTTCAAGCGCCCGGTCGAGCCGTTCGCGGCTGGAAGCGTGATTCATCGAGCAAGAACCTCCGGCGAATAGTTGTCGGTCCGGCAGATGTTTTGTCAAACAGCCGCGCGTCATCGCCCCTGTTCTTTGGCCGGCGCGGGGGCGCCCTCGTCCAAGCTGCATTCCAAAGCCGCTCCCTCCCGATAACGAGGGCGCGCGGAACGCCGGGTACCGCGCAGCATTTGTCGCTGCCGGACCCACGGACCCCGACGCCTCGCAGCATCGAGGCATGCTGAAG
>JBARCH010000152.1:0-9812 GCA_049793875.1 Pseudolabrys sp.
AACCAGCGCCGACCGAGGCACAAAAGAAAATGCCCGGGAAAACCCGGGCATTGGTGTCTTGACGATGCGCCGTCGTTTCAGGCCGCACCGCGCAAGCCTGCTGCAAGCTCGCGGTTGATCAGAATCAACGAGCTGAGTTGCCGCGGCTGTGGATTTGTCAGCACCGACATCGTCTGATTGATGACGAACAGCCCGAGGTTGGCGACGTTTTGGCGGATTTCAACGGGCAATGGATTGGTGGCCGACGTTACCTCGCTCAGGAAAATCGTCCAGAGCTTGCGGTTGAAGTGGAGCGCGGCGCCGAGCTCGGTATGTTTTGCATCCCAGGCGTCATGAATGGCCTGCAGCCGCGATGCCGCTTTCAGCAGCAGATCGGCCTCAAGCGAGCGCTGATCGACGCTCGCTCTAGCGACTTTTCCGTACGTTTTCGCGCCGCTTTGCATTCTTGAGAAGCTCCTGCTCGTAGGCGATGAGTTGCCGAGCGTCTTTAAGTGCGTTGTACATTTCGCCTGTTAATATTTTGTTGTTTATGGCCTCGATGTGCGGCCATACGCTCGGCGCCGCGTTGACGATATCCTGTACCAACGCAAAATAGGTCTGATGATAAGGACGCGGGTCGCGCGACGTGTACATCAGCTGGACCGCGAGATAGAGGCGCTTGGCCGGACTATCCGCGCTCTCCACGGTCATGATGTCTTTTTCGCGCAGGATCGGCGCACTGCCGTCGATGATGAGCCGTGTCCGATGATCGGTATTTGTGACGACACAGTCGCCGATGATGATGCGCTCACCGGGCTTCAGTTCGACCTTGAGACCCATATTGTCCCGCTGTTGTGCCGGAGTGCCGGGTTTATTGGAACAGGCGCAGCACGCCTTGCGCCGCTTGCGATGCGAGTGACAACGCGGTCGTCGACAGTTGCTGCCTTGTTTGCAGCGCCAGCATATTGGCGCCCTCTTCATTGGTATCGGCCAGCGTGAGGTTGTCGGCGCCGGTCTGCAATGTATTGACCATCGTCGAGGTGAAATCCTGCCGGATTTGTACGGTAGTCAGGTTCGATCCGAATGCCTGAGCCTGTGATTGCAGCGTGGTCAGCGCCGCGGTCAGTTGACTCGCGGGGCTGGTGAGGTCGGCATTAGTCGCCCAGTTATTGGTCGAGTTCGAAATCGGAAGACTGCCGGACGTCGTGTCGTTCACGCCGTTGACGGTAATGCTGGAGCTTGCGCTTTCGTTCAGCGTGACCGTCAGGTCGTTGCCGCCCAGCAGATTGATGCCGTCGAAGCCCGCATCGCCGGCCAGTTGGTCGATCTGCCGCAAGACTGCGTTGAACTGCGTCGCGAGGGTGGCGCGCGTCGCGGTGTCCGACGTCTGCTGCGCCTGGCTGACGAGCGCCTGAGCCGATTGAACGAGCTTGGTCAGCGATGTGATGCCGTTGTTCGCGGCCTGGATCGTGCTGGTCGCATTCGACATCGAATCGAGCAGGCTATTGAGGCTGCCTGCGCGATTGTTCAATTGCTGCGCGGTGAAATAGTTGATCGGGTTATCCAGCGCGGAGTTGACCTTTTTGCCGGTCGCCAGCCGCTCCTGCGTCTGGGTCATCAGGGTCGCTGTATTCTGCAACTGGAGCAGGTTTGAGCGGACGCCGGCTGTCAGAACAATGTCACTCATTGCTGCCTCCAAAGAATAAAGGGTCGCGCTTGCGAAGCGATGAGGGCGATAATGTTCTGTTAGGCTTGATAATTCGTTAAAATGATCGTGTGATTAGAAGTTCCTTAACCATATTTTTTTGAAAGCCAAAAAAACGGCGGCGCCGAAGCGCCGCCGTCGATGTTTGTTGCCGTTGCTGGCGACTTAGCCGAACAAGCGAAGCACGCTCTGCGAGGCCTGCGAAGCCAGCGACAAAGCAGTTGTCGAAAGCTGCTGACGGGTCTGCAAGGCCAGCAAGTCTGCGCCAGCCTGGTTGCTGTCTGCCAGCGTCAGGTTGTCGGAGCCGGTCTGCAGCGTGTCGACCATCGACTTGGTGAAGTCCTGACGGATCTGCACGGTCGACAGGTTGGTACCGAACGACTGAGCCTGCGACTGCAGCGTCGTCAACGCAGCGGTCAAGGCGCTCGAAGCGGTGGTCAGGTCGGCCGCACCAGCGAAGTTGTTGGTGGCGTTGTTGAGCGAAAGAGCCGTGGTGCTGTCGGCGACGCCGCTAACAGTGACGCTGGACGTACCCGATTCATTGAGGGTCACGGTCAAGCTGTTGTTAGCCAGCAGGTTGATGCCGTTGAAGCCCGAGTCGCCAGCGAGCTGGTCGATCTGGGTGAGGACGGCGTTGAACTGCGTGGCCAGGCCCGCACGGACCGACGTGTCGGCGGTCTGCTGCGCCTGGCTGACGAGCGCCTGAGCGGACTGAACCAGCTTCGTGATCGACGAAATGCCGTTGTTCGCAGCCTGAATGGTCTGGAACGCGTTCGACATTGAATCGAGCAAGGAGCTGAGCGAGTTCGCACGGTTGGTCAGCGACTGCGACGTAAAGTAGCTGATCGGATTGTCGAGAGCGGAGTTGACCTTCTTGCCGGTGGCAAGCTGGTCCTGAACCGTGGTCATCAGGGACGAAGTCTGCTGCAGGTTGAGCAGGTTCGAGCGGACGCCGGCGGTAAGAACGATATCACTCATAGGGTGTCACCTTTCTGGTCACAAAATGCCGTACTGGCACTTACACGTGTCGATCGCGAAGATCGGCAAGTGTCATCGCACACGCACCCAAATGGGCCGTAAAAGAACGTAGTTAATGAGTTGATCGTTATTTGCGGCGTTTGCGCGTAAATTAGGAAGCGCGTTTATCGTTCGCTAACCACGGCAAATAACCAATCGCTAACGATCGGCGTCGCGCGCCAAACGAAATTTCCGCAAAAGGATCGCTAGAGAACGCGGCTGACCGCGAGCGGCTGTCCGACTTTAGGGCCGGGGACATTGGCGCGGCCGGATGCGCCGTAGGTTTGCGGCGCACGCTTGCGCGCAAGCTCGCCGGAAACGCCGCGGATGATGCCTTCGGAAACGGCATGCGCGGTGGCAAGGACGGTCAGATTGATTTGCAGCAAAGCATGGAAGTTGTCGTGACGCCGCCGAAGCGCCGCAAGCGCTTCCGGCAGGGCGCGGCCAATGAAGGCGCGGCTTTGCTTGATGCGGCCGCTCTCCGCGACATAAGCGCGGGCGTATTCCGCCTTGGCTTCTTCCAGGGCCATGGCGTCATGCAGATGTCCGCCGCGCACAAGAGCGGTCTCTTCCTCCAGCGTCGCCAGCAGCGAATCCATGATGCTCTCGAGATGCGAGATCACCTTCTGGGCTTCGCCGGCGCTTTCGATCGGCCGCTCCGCGGCGGTGGCCGGCTGGGACGATTTCATTGCCGCTTCTCCTGCATGGCCATCAGCGACTGATAAACGTGATTGGCGATGCCGATGCCGCCGGCCTTGGCAAAGCTGCGCGCGTATTGGTCGGTCAGCATCGAGCGCCAGACCCCGGTCGCGCCCGCACCGCCGAACGGGCCTTCGCCCTGGATGCCGGTGTACATCTGCTGGAACATCGTATTGAGAAACACGGCTTCGAAGTCGCGCGCGGCGGCGTGCGCTTTCGCTTGCGTCGTCGCAGAAACCTTGGAAAGCGCGGCCGTCGATTGGCCCATCATGTCGAGGGCGCTGAGGCCCGGAGCGGGCAGGGTGGCGATGCCAGCGTTCATTACATCACCTCTATGTCGGCCTGAATTGCGCCTGCGGCCTTGATTGCTTGCAGGATGGCGATCAGGTCGCGCGGGCCGATGCCGAGCGAATTCAATCCATCGACGAGTTGTTGCAGCGACACGCCGTCTTTGACCACCGCGAGCTTCTTGCCGTCTTCCTGCACGCCGATGCGTGTGCGAGGCACCACCCTTGTCTGGCCGCGCGAGAACGGTCCCGGCTGGCTGACCTGCGGTGACTCGGTGATGGTGACGGTGAGATTGCCTTGCGCCACCGCAACCATCGACACCCGCACGTCGCGGCCCATGACGATGATGCCGGAGCGTTCGTCGATAACGATCTTGGCGGCAAGGTCAGGATCGACTCGAAGTTGTTCGATCTCCGTCAGCAGAGAAATGACGTTGCCGCGGTATTGCGTCGGCACGTTGATCTGGATCGTAGCGGGGTCGAGCGGCTCCGCCGTCGGCTTGCCGATGTAATCGTTGATCGCGGCCGCGATGCGGCGCGCGGTGGTGAAATCAGGATTGCGCAGCGACATGCGCAGCGTGCTGAGCTTGTTGAGCGAAAATTCGATTTCGCGCTCGATCAGCGCACCGTTGGCGATACGGCCGACGGTGGGCACGCCGCGCACGATTTTCGCGGCCTCGCCTTCGGCCTGGAAGCCGCCGATCGCGACCGAGCCTTGCCCGACCGCATAGACGTTGCCGTCGGCGCCGAGCAGCGGCGTCACCAGCAGCATACCGCCTTGCAGGCTCTTGGCGTCACCCAACGAAGAGACGGTGATGTCGATACGGGTGCCTTGCGTGGCGAAGGCGGGGAGATTGGCAGTCACCATCACCGCCGCAACGTTGCCGGTGCGCATCGTCTGATTGCGGACATTGACGCCCAGCCGTTCCAGCATCGCGGTGAGCGATTGCTTGGTGAAGGGAATGTTGTTGAGGGTGTCGCCGGTGCCGTTGAGACCGACAACCAGCCCATAACCGATCAACTGGTTCTGGCGCACGCCCTCGATGTTGGCGAGGTCTTTGATGCGCGACGTCGCCCCGGCGCAAACCGGGACGCATATAGCCAGAACTGCCGCGAGGCATGCGGCCTTGAACGCCTTCGTCATCACTGCTCCCCAATGTGACGTATGACTTGCACTCTCTTATGCGAATGCCGTGCCAACAGACCGGAACGGAGGAAATCGCTGCTAATGCACGTCTATCTGTCGCGCGCCGGTGCGTTGTCGGCGATGCAGGCAGGCACGTTCGGCCGGAGCGGGGAAAATTTTGCCGGGCTTTTTACCGGTCATTAACCATACCGGCGCAGCTTCCGAAGTGTAGGCGGCCCGGAGCCTATCCGGCGAGGAGCATTCGATGCGTGTCCTGGGACCCAATGGAGCCGCGCTGGCTACGACAACGGGTGCCGTCCGCCGCAGCGGTTCGGGCACGTTCACCGTCAGCGAGGAAGAAGCGCCGCGCGGCACAGCATCTGCCTCGAACCTGCGGTCGGTATCGACGGTCGACGCTCTCATTGCCCTGCAAGGCGTCGAGGACCCGACCGAACGCAGGAAGCGCGCCGTCCGCCACGGCCGCAAGGCCCTCGACGAACTCGATACGCTCAAGATCAGCCTGCTCGACGGGAGTATCGACCAGTCGTCGCTTGCCCGCCTCAAGATCGCCGGAGAGGGACTCGATCAGAGCACCGGCGATGCCGGGCTCGATGGGGTTTTGGGCGAAATCAACCTGCGGGTGGCCGTGGAACTGGCCAAGGCCGGCGTCCGCTAAGGCGGCGCCATGGAACCCGAAGCGGCTTGGCCCGCCCACCTAACCTATTAAAATAGCAAGCATTTTTAAGCTCCACGGACCCAAAAAGGGATGTTGTCCGCGGGCGTGGGCGCGTATATAACGCGGCCCCGCGAGGGAGGAAAACTCGCAAAAAAGATAAAAGAGTAGGGAGTTCGGGGCATGTTGGCCAAAACGAAGACGTACCGGCCGTCCGATAAAGAGCCCTTCATGAACGAGCGCCAGCGGGAGTATTTCCGCGTGAAGTTGCTCATCTGGCGCGAAGACATCTTGAAGGAAGCCAAGGAGACCCTGCAGCACCTGCAGGAGGAGAACCAGAACCATCCGGATCTGGCCGACCGTGCTTCTTCCGAAACCGACCGCGCCATTGAACTGCGCGCCCGCGATCGCCAGCGCAAGCTGATCGCGAAAATCGACGAGGCGCTCGGGCGCATCGAGGACGGCAGCTACGGGTATTGCGAGGAGACCGGCGAGCCGATCTCATTACGCCGGCTGGAAGCCCGCCCGATCGCCACGCTGTCGGTCGAGGCGCAGGAACGCCATGAGCGGCGTGAGCGCGTCTATCGCGACGATTGATCGCGCCGACGCTCCGGCACTTAACAAGTCGTTAAGTGCAGACCTTGTTAACAATGCAGGACTAGGCTCAACCCTCGTATCAGTTGGTTGCGTCAGTATGTCCAGCATCTCTTCATCATCGTCGCTGACGATGTCGGCCAATGCCAATCCGAGTTGGCTTGCGAGCGCGTGGTCCGCGATGCAGCAGCCTACGGGCGGTATTCTCGGCGCATTGCAGAATTCGAAAAATCTGGACGGCAGCAACAGCTCATTCCTCTCGCTCAGCTCCGGCTTTGCGAATTCGCTTGCAACAATCTCGCAGAACAATTTCTCGAGCGGCGCCACGCTGACCGCGCAAGTGGTGGACGCCAATCAGCAGAAGCAACAAGCCGATGCGCTGCAGAAAGCCCTGAGCTCGTTGTCGGGGCCTCCACCGGCGCCGGGGCCGAAGCTCGATCCGATGATCTTCTTCGGCAACGGTTCGACGCTCGATACGCAGAACAATATCCTGACGATGTCGGACGGAACGCAGATCGATACGACGACCGGCATGAAAATTCAGAACCCTGCCAACATCATGGAGCTCGGCAACGGCTCCTACATTGATTTGGCCAATAACATCATGACGCTGTCGAACGGCATGCAGATCGACACCGTGACCGGACAAGCGGTTTCGGTCACGGCCTGAGGCCTTTGCGTGCGGCAGCCATAATTTGGCCGTGGGCCAAACTGACAATTCAAACGTCGTATAAGTGTCTGCCCCGTTGAACGCAGGCATCGTCTTCGGTTAGACCGCGCTTGGGCGAATTCGCGAATAATGAGGAACGCCATGAATTTTACACGGCTTTTACTCTGCGCCGGCGCGCTCATCGCAGCGTCTGCAACAAGTGCTTACGCCGCAACGGCTTATGCCATCACCAACGTTAACCTGCGCTCCGGGCCGGCAACGACCAACGAGATTCTCGGCCGTATTCCGGGCGGCGCGCGGATTGACGCCACGGATTGCAAGGACGGCTGGTGTTCGGTCACGTGGAACGGCAAGAACGGCTTTGCGATTCAGACGGCGCTCGACACCAGCGGCCGTGCACCGGCGCGCCGCGCACCCCGTGCCTACTATGGTGGCGAGGAAGAAGTTTATGCCGGAGGTCCGCCGGTCTATTACGGCCCGCCGCCAGCTTATTACTATGGTCCGCCGGCTTACTATTACGGCGGCGGTCCCTATTGGCGCGGCGGGTGGGGATGGGGCGGACGCTGGCACCGGCATTGGTAATGCCCGGGCGTCTTGGCGCCTAGCGTCCGCGCGCGACGCGATCGATGAAATCTTCCAGATAAGTGATGCAGGTCCGGTCACGGTAAAGCCGGTGCTTGTTCGCCGCGATTGTCTGCTTGAGCGATGCGCGCCATGCCGGATTGCGAGCCAATCGCGCCGCCGTCGCAATATAAGTGTCGATGTCCGGCGCGATGGTTTCGGTGATGCCCATCATCTGGAAGATCGCCGCGCTGTGACGGCCGCGCATGAGTTCGCCCGGGGTCGTCACCACCGGCAGATCGTGCACGAGTCCTTCAAGCGTCGAGTTGCAACCCGACCAGCCGACGCTGTCGAGAACGATGTCGCACTGACTGATCGCAGCGGCGAATTTGCTTTGGCTCAATCGCGGCAGCATGGTGCAATAATCATTCGCCTTCATGCCGAATGCCGAGAACGACCGGTCGAGACGCTCGCGGAACAGTTCGGCGACGGCTTTCGCACCGTGATACTCGATGAAGGCAAACTGGCAATTGCCGGCTTCGCGGGCGATGCGCGGGAAAATCGAATCGAACTGCGGCAGATATTTGAACGTCGATTGGCCGCACCAGAACACGGTGGCGTCGTCGCGCAGACCGAGATCGGCGCGGCTGACCGGCAGCGGAACGATTTCCGGCGGCTCGTAATAGATTGACAGGTTGGGAAGCCGCACCAGCCGCTCGCTGTAGTGATCCTGTCCGTTCGGGGGCTCCATCAGGTCGCTGCTGAGATAATAATCGAGCGTTGGCAATCCGCTGGTGTCGGGGTGGCCCCACGAATTGCATTGGACCGGCGCCAGCCGTTGCGTCGCGAGCCGCGCGCTGACGTCGTCCATGCCGAATTCCGGGAAAATCAGGACGTGCGGCGCGTCGGAGAGAATCTGCTCGCGCCATTTCTCGGTGGACATCGGGCCTTCCACGAAGCGTTCGCATAACGCTTCGGCCGCATCCGTTTCGCGGTCACGTTCGCGTCCGGTGTGATAGCCGTAGAATTTGAACCGCTGGCGATCCATCTGGCTGAGCCAGCCCTTGATCGGAATCTTCCAGTTCGAATGCAGGCGGAAAAATCCGCTGACGATGCCGACCCGCACCGGTTCGCTGTCGGCGGGTGGCGGCGGCATATTTGCTGCCGGAAAGCGCGCGCCCATCACCTGGCACGCAATCGATCCATACAGGCTTTGCAGCTCGCGGTCGTTTTGCCCCTGATAGGCCAGGTAGAACGGCAGCATCGGCCCGACGCCCTTGTGGAGGTCGCCGGGATTGGGCATTGCGTTCGCTTCCTCGCGCAGCATTTGCAACCGCGAACGATAGGCGGCGCGCTGGGTCGCGATCTCGTTCTCATTACGGTAGAGAATCGGCAACTCGGCGAGGCAGATGCCGAATTTCGCTTCGAACAGCGTCGAGTTGTCGAGTATCGCCTGCTCGTAGCTGGCCGTGGCGTCGCGGTAGCGGTTGAGATCCGTCAGCAGCGCGGCACGATTGAAATGGGCATGCGCGAAACTCGGCTTGAGCGCAATCGCCCGATCAAGGCTTTCGAGGCCTTCTTCGTGGCGGCCAAGCGCGCGCAGGACGCGGCCACGATTGCTGAGCGCTTCAGTGAAAACCGGATCGATGGCAAGCGCGCGGTCGTAGCATTCCAGCGCTTTCTCCGACTTGCGTAACCCTTCGAGCACGGTACCGCGGTTGTTGTGGGCTTTGGCGAAATTGGGGCGCAGCTGCAGCGCACGATCGAGGGCCTTCAGCGCCTCGTCGTTGCGGTCAAGCATCTTGAGCGCATTGCCCATGTTGGAAAGGGCGTCTACGTAATCCGGCTTGATCGCGAGCGCGCGCTCGTAGGATTCGAGCGCCTCTTCGTTGCGCCCAAGCCAATACAGCACGGCCCCGCGATTGTTGTGCGCCTCGGCGAATTTGGATTTGTACTTGAGCGCCTCGTCGAAACTGGCGAGGGCTTCCTCGAGGCGTTCGAGCGCTTCGAGCACCAGGCCGTAGTTGAGCAGGGCCTGCGGCGAGTTCGGGCGCCCCTTTAGTGCGGCGTCGACCAGCCGCAACGCTTCCGGCAGATGCCCGCGCGCAAGCTTGATGATGCCGAGCATCTGCAAGGCGTCGAAATGATCAGGCCGGACGTCGAGGATAGCCGTGTAGAGCCGTTCTGCTTCCGGCAGCCGTCCCTGGTGATGGAACGTGAGCGCCTGCTCAAGCGCACGGGGCACGTTGAACGGCTTGGGCTTGGCGGAGGGCGCTAGCGACATGCTCATCTGAGATGACATTGGCGTCGTCCCGGCGGGTGATAGGAAGGATGCGTTGAGTCGTCCAGCATCAATTATTCAGGTACGTAGACCGCGGCCTCCGGCGGGGAGCTGCCGGAGGCCGCGTCATTTGCGCCGTTTTCGCTCGCGAACGAGACGGCGCGGGAGCCCGATAAGCTACGCGGGTACAATTCGCTGACGCACGATCACTTCCGAAGTC
>JBARCH010000153.1:0-2866 GCA_049793875.1 Pseudolabrys sp.
TCAACATAAAGGAGCGGCTGGATTTTTCCTGCGCGGTATTTTCTCACGATGGCACGCTGGTCGCCAATGCACCGCACGTCCCGGTGCATCTCGGTTCGATGGATCGTTCCGTCGAAACGGTCATCCGGGACAACAAGGGGAAAATCGCGCCCGGTGACGTTTACTGCATAAACGCGCCCTACAACGGCGGCACGCACCTGCCCGACATCACCGTCTGCACGCCGGTGTTCGACGGCAAGCGGCGCAAGATCCTGTTCTGGGTCGCCTCGCGCGGCCATCACGCCGACGTCGGCGGTATCTCGCCCGGCTCGATGTCGCCCAACGCCACGACGATCGAGCAAGAAGGCGTGCTGTTCGACAATTTCAAGCTGGTCGACCGCGGACGTTTTCGTGAAGCCGCGCTGATGGCGGCGCTTACCGGCGCGCGCTATCCGGCGCGCAATCCGATTCAGAATATCAATGACATCAAAGCGCAAATCGCCGCCAACGAGAAAGGCGCGCAGGAACTTCGCAAGATGGTGGCGCAGTTCACGTTGCCCGTCGTGCAGGCCTATATGCAGCACGTGCAGGACAATGCCGCAGAAAGCGTGCGGCGCGTGATCGACCGCCTGCACGATTCGGAGTTTTCCTACGAAATGGATCAGGGCACCGTGATCAAGGTGAAGATCACGGTCGACAAGAAAAAACGCGAGGCAACACTCGATTTCACCGGCACATCGCCGCAGCAACCGACCAATTTCAACGCGCCGGCGCCGGTGGCGCGCGCCGCGGTGCTCTACGTTTTCCGCGTGATGGTCGATGACGAGATACCGATGAACGCCGGCTGCCTGCGGCCGATCAACATCGTGGTGCCGAAACGCTCGCTGTTGTCTCCGGAATTCCCGGCCGCCGTGGTCGCAGGCAATGTCGAAACGTCGCAAGCCGTGACCAATTGCCTGTTCGGCGCGCTCGGCGCACTCGCCGCCGCGCAAGGCACGATGAACAACCTGAACTTCGGCAATTCGAAATATCAGTATTACGAGACGATCTGCTCCGGCTCGCCGGCCGGGCCCGGCTTCAACGGCACCGACGCCGTTCACACGCACATGACCAACACCCGCCTCACCGATCCGGAAGTACTGGAATTCCGCTATCCGGCCGTGCTCGAGGATTTTCACATCCGCGAAGACTCGGGCGGCAAAGGCAGATGGCATGCCGGGGACGGCATCCGCCGGACCATCCGCTTCCTCGAGAGAATGGAATGCACGATCCTGTCCGGCCATCGCCGGGTGCGGCCGTTCGGCCTCGACGGCGGCGAGCCGGGCCAGGTCGGCGAGAACTGGGTCCGCCGCAAGGATGGGCGCATGGAGCGGCTGCAAGGATGCGACGAGACGACCATCGACGCCGGTGAAGCCATCATCATCCAGTCGCCGACAGCGGGCGGTTACGGCAGGCCACAGGATTGAGGCCCGCTGACAACGGCGCGGACGGGAGCGTAAACTCTCCGGCCAGAGGGACACATTCAAAACGGTCCCCATGACCTGGGAGGGTCGCATGAAAAGGGTATTCGGCATTGTGGCCGCTGCGTTGCTGGCATCAGCAATCGGCGCGCCGGCGCACGCAGCGGACGTCAGGATCGGCGTGATCTATCCGCTCACCGGCAACAGCGCCGGCGCAGGCCAGTCGGCCAAAGCGGCCGTCGATCTCGGCGTCGAGATCGTCAATAACGCGCATCCCGAACTCAAGAACATGCCGCTCGGCGCGACCGCCGGCTTGCCCAATCTCGGCGGCGCCAAAATCGTGCTCGACGAAGCGGATCACCAGGGCAATCCGCAAGTCGGCCAGCAACAGACCCTGCGCCTGATCACGCAGGATCACGTGGCGGCAATGCTCGGCTCGTATCAGTCGTCGGTGTCGCTGGTGGCCACGGCTGTCGCCGAGCGCCAAAGCATACCGTTCGTCGTCGCCGACTCGGTGGCCGTGAACATCACAGGCCGCGGGTTCAAATGGACGTTTCGCGTCACCCCGATCGCACCCGACTTCGCGAAGGCCTATACGCAATTCCTCAACGACCTGAAGAAGTCCGGCCGCAAGATGGACAGCATCGCGGTCGTCAACGAGAACACCGATTACGGCACCTCCGTCGCGGCCAGCATCGTCGAAGCCGCCAATGCCGCCCATATCAAAGTGGCCGCGAAGATTCCGTACAACGCCAACGGCTCGGACGTCACCGCGCAAGTGTTGCAGCTCAAGACGCTCAAACCGGACGCTGTCATCTTCGTGAGCTACACGGCTGACGCGATCCTCTACATGAAGACAATGAAAAATCTCGACTACCTGCCGCCGATCATCATCGGCGACGACTCCGGCTTTTCCGATCCGTCCTTCATCGCCAACGCCAGCGACTTGTCGCAGGGCGTGATCAACCGGAGCGCATTCGATTCCGGCAAGCCGGGCACCAACAGCTACATCATCAACGAGATGTTCAAGGCCAAGTATCACCGCGACCTGGACGACACCAGCGCGCGCTGGATGCAGGCCTTCTTCGTCCTCGCCGACGCGATCAATCGCGCCGGCTCCACCGATCCCGCCAAGATACAGGCCGCGCTGAAGGCGACCGACCTCAAGCAGGATCAGTTAATGATCGGCTACAAGGGCGTGAAGTTCGACCAGACCGGCCAGAACACGCTGGCATCGACCTATCTGATCCAGTTGCGCGGCAAGGAGTACGTCTCGGTGTGGCCGCCCGATCTCGCCACCCACAAACTCGAATTGCCGATGAAGGGCTGGCGCAAGTAGCGCCTTGCCGCGGAAGGTTAAAAAGCCGCGCCCGACCAGGCGCGGCTTTAATCAATTGACTGGTTACGGAAATCGGGAATTAGCCACG
>JBARCH010000154.1:0-2034 GCA_049793875.1 Pseudolabrys sp.
GTCTTGCCATTCGTGAAGGATGTGGAGAGAACTTATGTTTCGTAGCCTAATTGCCTTAGCCGTGACCGTATTCATTGCCACTTCCATTTCTTCCGCCCACGCCCAACAAGGAAAACGCATGACCACCGCCTCCGGCCTCCAGATCATCGACGTGAAAGTCGGCACCGGCGCCTCGCCGAAGCGCGGGCAGACCGTCGAGGTGCATTACACCGGCTGGCTCTACGAGAACGGCGCCAAGGGCAAGAAATTCGACTCGTCGGTCGACCGTCACGAGCCGTTCGATTTTCCGGTCGGCGCGGGCCCGGTCATCAAGGGCTGGGACGAGGGCGTCGCCTCCATGAAGGTCGGCGGCAAGCGCACGCTCATCATCCCGCCGTCGCTCGGCTACGGCGCGCGCGGCGCCGGCGGCGTCATCCCGCCAAACGCGACGCTGATGTTCGACGTGGAATTGCTGGCGGTGAAATAGGGCGCAAATTCCTCTTCCTCGCGAGGAAGGCCGGCGCGCGCCATACGCCGGGGCAGGGCGTCACACCGGACTTGCCCCGGAGGCCCTTGCCGTTGGCGCCGCCGCTTCCAATTATAATGTGTCGGGGAGAAAGGAGCCGGCCATGTCTGCTTCAGCAACGGCGCGCTTCGCGGTGGTCAAACCGGGGCAAACTTATCTCGGCAAGCAGGGCATCGTTTACGGCGCGGGCGCATCCGCCGAAACGGTCGGCGCGGAAAAGGTCTGCATGAATGTCATGCCGATGCCGCCCGGCGCGCGTGCCAAGGCGCACTACCATGAGAACATCGAGACCATCGCCTACATGCTCGAGGGCGAATGCGCGGTCTATTACGGCGACGATCTGGAGCAGCGCATCCACATCCGCACCGGCGAGCATGTGTTCTGCCCGGGCAACGTGCCGCACGCGCCGTCGAACGAGAGCGGCAAGCCGTGCACCTGGATCGTGGTGCATTCGTCCGGCAGCGATCAGGACGGCATCGTTCTTCTGCCGGCGCTCGACGCGCGGCTTGCGGAAAGATTGGCGACGAAGGCCTAGGGGGATTGGACGTATTCCATCATGGCCGGGCTTGTCCCGGCCATCCACGGGCGCGCCTCGTTACACCTCCACGCTTCCTTCACCCCGGCGGCAGCACGGCAATCGCCTCGATCTCGAACAGCGCGCCTTCGCGCGCGAGTCGCACGACCTGGATCGCGGTCGAGGCCGGCGGCGCTTTGGTGTTCACATAGCGGTCGCGCACCTCGAAGAAGATCGGCAGGTGATCCATGTTTACGAAATAATTGGTGATGCGCACGACATGCTCGAAGCCGGCGCCCGCGGTCGCAAGCGCGCTTTTGAGGTTTTCGAAAGCCTGCGTGGCCTGCGCGCGGAAGTCGCCGGGCGCGCCGGGAAACTTGTTGTCGGCATCGGCGCCGAGCTGGCCGGCAATGTAAAGCGTGCGGCCGGGGCCGGTCGCCTCCGCAACATGCGAGAAGCCGCGCGGCGCGCCGATGCTCGCCGGATTGAGGAAACGGATCGTGCCGCTCATGTCGTTCTCCCTTGCCGTGCGGTGGCTTGCCGTGTGCCGGGCCGCGTTGCTCTGTCTTATCGCCGTTGAGCGGCAATAGCGACGCGTTCCGTTGCCGCGCGAAGCGGGGATAAGCTTTCGCAAAAATATTTTTTCGTGTGGGCGGCGCAGTCCCCGTTGACGGTTTCAGGTTCTAGGAATATATTCTTGTCTCCTCTCCGTCGAGGGCGCTTCATGAGGCGTCGTGAAGCGGGAGAGGAGGCGGTGGCCGCGCGAGGGTGCAAATACGCACACCCGCCGCGCGGCGGTCCAAGCCGCGCGCGGCCCGGCCGGCAAGACAGCCGGTCACTCGGGCGGAGCCAGGTGGCGGCAAGGGTTCGTCCCTCCTGTCACCGGCAAGGCTCGGCAGCGGTGGGTACAAATGTCACCCCACCGGGGATCGCGCGGAGCAAGCCTCAAACACCGTGCGCGGAACGCCGGGCGACCGGCGGACTTGCGGTTATTCGGACTTCAGCATGCCTCGAT
>JBARCH010000155.1:0-8637 GCA_049793875.1 Pseudolabrys sp.
CGAGCCCGGCAAGATGACGCTCGAGGCCGAGATTGGACATCACGGTCGCGACCACGCCCGGCCGCTGCAGACGCCCATCTTCCTTCCAGCTCTCCGCGATGACGGCGAGCAACTGGTCGCCGTCAACGGTATGACCGCGCTCATCCACGATGATGACGCGATCGGCGTCGCCGTCGAGCGCGATGCCGATGTCGGCGCGCATTTCACGCACCTTGTGAGAGATGGCGGCCAGATCGGTCGAACCGCAATCCTCATTGATATTGAAGCCGTCCGGCTCGACGCCAATCGAAACGACGTCGGCACCGAGTTCCCACAGTGCGCCGGGCGCGACCTTGTAGGCGGCACCGTTGGCGCAATCGATGACAACGCGCAGGCCGTCGAAGTCCATCGCCTTGGGCAGCGTGCGCTTGGCGAACTCGATGTAGCGATCCTGCACGCCGTCGATGCGTTTGGCGCGACCGAGATCCGCGCTCTTGGCCAGGTGCACGCTGAGATCGGAATCGAGCAACGCCTCGATCTTGAGTTCGACCTCGTCGCTGAGCTTGTAGCCATCGGGCCCGAACAGCTTGATGCCGTTATCGTCGAACGGATTGTGCGAAGCGGAGATCATCACGCCGAGATCGGCGCGCATCGAACGCGCCAGCATGCCGACCGCGGGTGTCGGGATCGGGCCGGTCAGCAACACGTCCATGCCGACGGAGGTGAAGCCGGCGACCAGTGCAGTCTCGATCATGTAGCCGGAGAGGCGGGTATCCTTGCCGATCAGGACGCGATGGCGGTGGTCGCCATTCTTGAACACAAGACCAGCCGCCTGGCCGACCCTGAGCGCAAGCTCCGGCGTGATCACGCGGTTGGCGCGGCCGCGAATACCGTCCGTGCCAAAATAACGACGCACCATTTCTTGCCCTCAGCCCGGACTACGCGACGCGCCCCCGTGGGCGGCCTGCCGATATAGCCGGCAGATATTAAATCCGTCATTGTTTTATTGCTTCACAAATTGTGAATAATCATTACGGCCAAGGCGTTAACCGCACTTATCCGCACAAAATATGCCCTCGCAGCGCGGTATCCCGCGCAGCCATTCCGCGCGGCGGGCCGCTATGCTACCGAATTGAGCGGACACACCGAGCATGACCCCTATGAAAAACATGACCTCCATCGCCGACCTGCGCGCGCTTGCCCGTCGCCGGGTGCCGCGCGCTTTTTTCGACTATGTCGATGGCGGCTCCTACAGCGAGGAAACACTCGCCGCCAACCGCGCCGATCTTGCGCCCATCAAGCTGCGCCAGCGCGTGCTGGTGGATGTATCCGAGCGCAATCTCGCCACCACGGTGATCGGCCAAAAGGTCGCAGCGCCTTTCATCCTGGCGCCGATCGGCCTGTGCGGCATGCAGTTCGGCGACGGCGAAATCCTGTCGGCGCAAGCGGCGAATGACGCCGGCATTCCATTCACGCTTTCGACCATGTCCGTCTGCTCGATCGAGGACGTTGCCGAAGAAACGCACAAGCCGTTCTGGTTTCAGCTCTACGTCATGCGCGACCGCGAATTCTCGCGCGACATCCTGGCGCGGGCGCAGGCGGCAAAGTGCGACACGCTGGTGCTTACGGTCGATCTGCAAGTGCTCGGACAGCGCCACCGGGACATCAAGAACGGCATGACTGTGCCGCCGGAGATCCGGCTCAAGAACATTATCGACATAGCGACCAAGCCGCGCTGGGCATGGAGCATCCTGAACGGCCGCAGCAAGACCTTCGGCAATCTCGCCGGTCATCTCAAGGGCATGGACAACGTCACGCAGCTTTCCAAGTGGGTGAGCGGTCAGTTCGACCCCGCGCTGAACTGGAAAGACGTCGAGTGGATAAAAAGCATTTGGCCGGGCAAGATCATTATCAAGGGCATCCTTGACGTTGAGGACGCCAGGATGGCGGCCAAGCTCGGCGCCGACGCGATCGTCGTCTCCAATCACGGCGGCCGGCAACTCGACGGCGCGCCATCCTCGATCTCGATGCTGCCGGCGGTGGTGGATGCGGTCGGCTCTGAGATCGAAGTGCTGTTCGACGGCGGCATTCGCACCGGCGCCGACATGCTCCGCGCGCTTGCGCTCGGCGCGCGCGCCTGCCTGATCGGCCGCGCTTACATCTACGGTCTCGGCGCCGGCGGGCAGGAGGGCGTGGCCAAGGCGATCGACATCCTGAAGAACGAACTCAGCGTCAGCATGGCGTTGACCGGGACGAACAGCATCAAGGAAATCGGACCGCACGTGCTGGTCGGCGGACCGGCACGGGCCGCCAGGAAGCCGGCACGCAAGCGCACCGGTTAAGCTCGCCCGTTACTCCTCCTTCAAGCCATAAGCCGGCGCATTGCCGGTGGCTCCGTAGTATTTGTACGGCAAGAATTTTCCGCTCATGCCGAGACTGACGCGGTCACCTTTCGGGTCGGCCTTGCGCGTGATGTCCATGTCAAAATCAATCGCCGACATGATGCCGTCGCCGAATTCTTCCTCGATCAACGCCTTCAGCGCCGGCCCATTGACCATGATCAATTCGTAGAAGCGATAGATCAACGGATCGGTCGGCGGCATCGGCGTACCAGTGCCGCGGAAAGGCGTCTCATTGAGCATCGTTTGCTCGTTCTTCGAGAGCCCGAACAATTTCGCCGCATTGGCCGCCTGCGGTTTGGTCAGCTTCATTTGTCCGAGCAACGCCCCGGTGATGAGGATCGGAGACATGCCGCCGATTTGTTCGCAAATGTATTTCCAGCTCCAGCCTTTCTCGCGTTTGAGATCGAGGATTTTTTCCGTCAAATCATCGCGCGTCATCACACACCCCCTGTTTGCAGCCCAACAAACCGCCGGGCTCCTGCACTTTCGGATAATTTTGCAATCCTCATGCCAACCGCCACACCGCCAAATCCACCGAAAGATCGCATAATCAGGGGCAGACACTCGATCTGGGCGAATGCGCGCGAACGCCAAATGCAAAATTTTTGTGCGACGGATCATTTATTGTGCATGTGCAAGACATACATGAAACGCTAGGCTTTTGGCTCAAGATGCCGCGTAGCCGCGCCAGCCAACCCGGAAAGGTCGCTCATGCGTACCGAACGCTTCGAATTTCAAAATGCCAAAGGTGAGAAGCTGGCCGCACGACTCGACTTGCCGCTTGGCGCGCCCGACGCCTACGCGTTGTTCGCGCACTGCTTCACCTGCGGGAAGAACAACCTCGCCGCCAAGCGCATTTCGGAAAGGCTGGCGGAAACCGGCATTGCCGTGTTGTGCTTCGATTTCACCGGGCTGGGCGCCAGCGAGGGTGAATTCGCCAATACGAATTTTTCCTCCAACATCGCCGACCTGATCGCTGCCGCAAACCATCTGCGCATGACGCACGCGGCGCCGTCGATTCTGATCGGCCACAGCCTCGGCGGCGCCGCGATGCTGGCCGCCGCCGGCGATATCCCCGAAGCGCGCGCCGTCGTCACGATTGCTGCGCCGAGCGATCCGGGTCATGTCACCGGCCTGTTCAAGGAGCATATCGAGTCTATCCGCGCGCAAGGCGAGGTCGAGGTGTCGCTCGCCGGGCGGCCGTTCCGGATCCGGCGCGAATTTCTCGACGACGTCGCCGAGGCGCGGCTCGACCGGAAGATCCCGAACCTGCGCAAGGCGCTGCTGGTGTTTCATTCGCCAACCGACGATACGGTCGGCATCGAGAACGCCTCGCATATCTTTGGCGCGGCGAAACATCCCAAGAGCTTCGTCTCGCTCGCCGGCGCCGACCACTTGTTGAGCGCGAAAACCGACGCGGTGTACGTGGCGAACGTCATCGCCACCTGGGCCGAGCGCTATATCGAAAAGCTGCCGGCGGCCATCGCGGCGGAAAGCGAGCCAAACGTGGTGATGGTGCGTGAAACGGGCGAGGGAAAATTCCAGCAGGAGATTCTGAGCGGGCCGCACCGCCTGCTGGCCGACGAACCGGAAAAAGTGGGCGGCAACAATTCAGGCCTTGGTCCCTACGACCTCTTGCTGGCCGGGCTCGGCGCCTGCACATCGATGACCATGCGGCTTTACGCCGATCGCAAAAAGCTGCCGCTCGAGCGCGTAACGGTGCGGCTCACGCACAGCAAGGAATACGCCGCCGATTGCGAGGATTGCGAAACCAGGGAAGGAATGCTCGACCGCATCGATCGGAAGATCACGATCGAGGGAGCCCTCGATGCGGACCAGCGCAAGCGGCTCATGGAGATCGCGGACAAGTGCCCGGTGCACCGGACGCTGGAATCGGAAATCGACATTCGCACCGTCGAGAACTCTCCCGGCTGAGTTCCCCCGATGGGGCGAGCGGGTGTAAAATCAGATTCGCGATGCAGAACGCCGCACACGCTTTGACACTTCAATTCCTTGCCTGGGCCGCCGAGGCCCCGCGCACTTACGCCGACGCGGAGGCGTGGCGCCGAAGCTGCCCGCATCTGTCGATCTGGGAGGACGCGATCGAAGACGGTCTGATCCGGTTCGAAAAAGGCTCATCGATGGCCGATTCGAAACTCACAGTCACTCCACGCGGACGCACATTCCTCAAGCAGGCATGATGCATCTGCGCATCACATCGGTGGCGCAATCCCGCGGCCGACATTGACGCGGGCGGTCGTCAGCGTGCCATCGGATTGCCGCGTCGCACGCGAAATGATGATCTTGGCGCCGGGTTTCAGTTCGTCCTTGTTGCCGGGCGCGTAGGTGACGATTGCCGTTTCCGGCGTGACGTTGATCTTCTTGTCGCCGTCCTTGTAATGCAGCGTCATCGTCGTGCCTTCTTCCTTGGCCACGGCTCCGCTCATCCTGCTCTTGCCGACGGCATTGACCGTGCCGTTGGTCATTGTGCTTTTCGGCTTGTAATCGAACGGGCGGTCGCCTTCGCCGGTGCCGCGCATCGTCTCCGGGAAGATATGCACTTCAACGGCCTTCCAGCTTCCGTCGGGCTGCGGCATCGCCGTCGAGCCGACGAATGAGCCCGATTTGATGTCGGCGAGCGACGCCTTCACGATCGCGACAACCTTCGCATCGTCTGCCAGCTTCACTTTCAGCGTTTCGCCCTCGCGCGATTTGACCGTCATGGTCTGGCCGTCCATCTGCTCGATCGTGCCGCGTATGCGCACCGGCTTCTGCTGCGCGGACGCGGACGACAGGACCAACGCCGCGACGCATGCGGCAACCAGAATTCGTATTGTCATGATCAAAATTCCTGAATCTGCTGCACCGTCCCGACAGGGGACGGTGCATTCCTATAGCGGACGAATGCGCCCCGCGTACCGGCTACATCGCCGGCGTCAACTTGCGGCCGAGATAAAGGTTCTTGGCGGTAACGGAACCGTCTGCCTGCTTGTCGGCGGCCATGATGATGATCTGCGTGCCGGCCTGAAGTTCTTCCTTCTTGCCGGGCGCCACCGCCGTGATTGCCGTTGTCGGCATCACGATAATTTTCTTTTCGCCGTCCTTGTATTTCACCATCAGTGTTTCGCCGTCCTTGGATGCGACCGACGACTCCACATAGGCGTTGGTCATCGTGCTGCCCGGCCTGGCATCCCAGGGACCATGGCGATCCGGCACGACGCCCCGCTGCGCCGGCAGGAAAATATGGATCGAGAACGCCTCGATGCTGCCATCCGGCTTCGGCATGCCCGCGACGCCGATGAAGGTGTCGTTCTTGATGTCGGCGAGCGACGCCTTGTTCAGCGCCGACACGCGAGTCTTGTCGTCCAGGTGGACGGTCAGCATCGTGCCGTCGCGCTCTTTAAGCGACAGCGTCGCGCCATCGACCTTTTCGATCTGGCCGCGGATGCGGCCAGGCTGCTGTGCCAGCGCGGCAGTTGTCGCGAAAACCAAAGCAATGGCGGCGACGCCGAGCGCACGCCCAAGTTTCATATGCATGACATTCTCCCACGCTGCCTCGGATTTCCTGCCGGGCAGTCAGTCGGATAAACCCGCGTGCGGCGTGGTTATTCCGGCCGGGGTAGCGTCACTTCTTGAGAAGATCGGCCTCGATCAGCGCGCGCAGTTCCTTGGTCACCTGCGGCCGCACGCCGAACCATAGCTCGAAGCCGCGCACCGCCTGATGCAGCAGCATTCCAAGGCCATCGGCCGTACGCAGGCCGCGGTCGCGCGCCACCTTCAGCAACGGCGTCTGCAATGGATCGTAAACAAGGTCGGCGACGACAAGGGAGGCCGGACAACGCAAATTGATCTCCAGTGCCGGTTGGCCGACCATGCCGAGTGTCGTGGCGTTGACCAGAAGCCCGACGCCGCCGAGGAGCCCGGTGGTCTCCTCCCAGCGAGCCGGATAAACGCGCGCGCCGAAGCGCTGGCGCAATTCTTCGGAGCGCGCGTGCGTGCGGTTGATCAAATAAACACGCTCGACCTCGCGTGACAGCAGCGCATAGACGACGGCGCGCGCGCCGCCGCCTGCGCCGATAACCATGGCGCTGGCGAGACCGCGATCCCAACCCGGCGTCGCCGCGTCGAGATTGGCGAGAAAGCCTTCGACGTCCGTGTTGGTCGAACGCAGAACATTATTGTTGTCGTACCAGAGCGTGTTGGCGGCACCGACCGCCTGTGCACGGTCGTCGGGCTTCGAGAGCGCGAGCGCCGGCTGCTTGTGCGGAACCGTCACATTGGCCCCGACATAACCTCGCTCGCGCAACTTGCCGACAAATTCAGCGAACTCGTTCGGCGGCACCGCCTCGCGCCGGTATTCCGCGTCGAGCCCGTGCTGCTTGATCCAATAATTGTGGATCAGCGGCGAGCGCGAATGCGCAATCGGCCAGCCGAGAACACAAGCCTGTTTGTGCGTGCCGCTCATGACTCCGCTACCACCATGTTTCGCAAAATGCCTATCTCCGGAACTTCAATTTCGACCGTATCGCCGGGGATGAGCCAGCGCTGCGGCTCGCTTCGGTTAATCTTGACCGGCGTACCGGTCACGATGACGTCGCCGGGCTTCAGCGTCATGAAGGTGCTGGCATAGGCAATAAGATCGCTGAACGGCTGTATCATGCTCGTGGTCGGCGCGGCTTGCGTCATTTCGCCATTGACGCGCACAAACAGTTGCAGCGGCTGGTACAGGTTGACGTCGGTTGCCAACCACGGGCCGATGCTGCCGGTAGCGTCGAAATTCTTGCCCTGCGTGACATTGAATTTTCCGTGGTGCAGCCAGTCGCGGATCGTGCCTTCGTTGCACAGCGTCGCGCCCGCGACATGGTCGAGCGCATCCTCGCGCGCGATGCGCCGGCCCGCCTTGCCAATCACCAGCGCAATCTCGCCTTCGTAATCGAGTTGCTCGGATTCGCGCGGCCGCACAATCGGCTGCATGTGACCGACCAGCGAGCCGGGCGCGCGGTAGAACATGCTGGGATATTTCGGTATTTCTTCGTCGCCGAAATCGGCATTCCGATTGAGATAATTGATGCCGATGCACAGGATTTTCTCCGGGGCATGAACCGGCGGCAGCCATTCGATCTCGTCCAGCGGATAGTCGGAACGCACGCCTTTCGTCGCGGCTTCCGCCGCATCGAGGGCGTTGCCGCGCAGCAAATCGAGCACGCTGGTATAACGGGGCGACAGCCGCAGGCGCAGGTCGATCACGCCGTCGCCGTTGACCACGCCGAAACTCTCCCGCCCGCGAACTTTGTAACTTGCAAGCTTCATGCTGTTTTGCGTCGCCACGGTCGCCCGAAGCGCCATGACTCCCAAAGTCACCATGGATCAATGACAAATTCGACGTTATGCTTGGCGGAACTTGAAAAGGCGTGCGGCGGACGGCCCCCCTGTTAGTCGCAGCGCGCCACGCCGTCAACGCCGGGGCACGCATCGCTGAATAAGGTCACCGGGGGCGAAGACCAGTCTCTTCCCGCGGACAGGGAGAGATAGAAGCGTGAAATCCATCTTCATCGATTGCAACGACCAGCTTGCGCCGGTGTGGGCACGCGTCGTACGCCCCGGCGATCCGCCGATCGACGTCAATCGCAAGAATTTTGCGCGCGACGATTTGCCGTCGATCATCCGCGGTTACGACATCGCGATCGACGATCACTCCTACATGCCGACTCCGCTGGTGGCGCAATGCCCGGAACTCAAGCACATCGTGTTCCTCGGCACCGGCCCCGCGAGCTACATGAATGTCGGCGAACTGGAAGCGCGCGGCGTCAGGGTGCACACCATCAAGGGCTATGGCGACACCGCCGTAGCCGAGCATTCGGTCGCCCTGATCTGGGCGGCCGCACGCGATCTCGCGCGCATGGACCGCGAGGTGCGCCGCGGCGTGTGGACGCCCCACGCGGGCGTGCAACTGCTCGGCAAGACGCTGGGCGTGATCGGCCTCGGCGGTATCGGCCGCGAAGTCGCGCGCATCGGCAAAGGCCAGGGCATGAACGTGATCGGGTGGAATCGTACCAAACACGCCGATATCGCCGTATCGCTTGTTGACATCGACACGCTTCTGGCGCGCAGCGACATCGTTTCAATGAACCTCACGCTCG
This sequence comes from Pseudolabrys sp., assembly GCA_049793875.1. Taxonomy (GTDB): domain Bacteria; phylum Pseudomonadota; class Alphaproteobacteria; order Rhizobiales; family Xanthobacteraceae; genus Pseudolabrys. Next base: position 8,522 of record JBARCH010000155.1, read on the forward strand.
GCGAGGAGACGCGCGGTTTTCTTTCAGCCGGGCGCATCGCGCGCATGAAGCCGGGCGTCATCTACGTCAATACCGCACGCGGCGCGCTGGCGGACGAGGCCGCACTGATCGCGGCG
>JBARCH010000156.1:0-4301 GCA_049793875.1 Pseudolabrys sp.
GCTCGGGGCCGGACGCCTCGCCGCCCGAGAAAGTCAACTTCGTGCTGCGCGGCGAACTGACCGTGATCGTCAACGGCAAGGAAACCATGCTGAAGGCAAACGACTCCTGCGTTATCGAGCCGAACGAGACGCGCGAGATCGTCAACCGCGGCAACGAGGTCTGCACCATCGTGGTCGCGGTGGCGATGCCGCCGAAGTGACGCTTCTCCCTTTCCCGCACGCGGGGAGAGGTAAAGAAAAGTAGAGAGGAAAACGCCATGTCCGAAGACTTCCTGAAGAATCCGCTCTCGCTGTTCGACATCAAGGGCAAGACCGCCATCGTCGCCGGAGCGTCCGGCGCGTTCGGCGCTCTCTCGGCCAAGACGCTTGCCGGCGCCGGCGCCAACGTCGTGCTCGCCGCCAGCAATGCCGCTACGCTCAAGCAGGTCGCGGCCGAGTGCGAGAAACTCGGCGGCAAAACCGAAGTCGTCGTGCTGCGGCCAAGTTCGGAAGAAAATTGCGACAAGATCGTCAAGGCCGCGGTCGACAAATTCGGCTGCGTCGACATTCTCGTGGTCGCGTCGGGCCTCAACAAGGTGGCGAAGATCGTCGACCAGAAGGTCGAGGATTTCCTTGAGGTGATGGATGCCAACGTCAATCAGTCGTGGCTGATGGCGCGCGCCGCCGGCAAGCAGATGCTCAAGCAGGGCAGAGGCGGCAAGGTGATCCTCACCTCCTCCGCGCGCGGCCTGCTCGGCCATCCCGCCGGCTACACCGCGTACTGCGCGTCGAAGTCCGCCGTCGACGGCATCACCAAGGCGCTCGGCTGCGAATGGGGCGAGACCGGCATCACGGTGAATGCGCTCGGCCCCACCGTTTTCCGTTCGCCGCTCACGGCCTGGATGTATGAGGACACCGAACGCGCGCAGACCGTGCGCAAGGGCTTCCTTGCGCGGGTGCCGAAGGGTCGCCTGGGCGAGCCCGCCGATCTCGCGGGGCCACTGCTGTTCCTGGCCTCCAGCGCGTCCGACTTCTACACCGGGCACATTCTCTACGCCGACGGCGGCTACACGGCGGGGTGACATGGCCAAGGCACGCATCACGGTCGTCGGCGCCGGGCTGATGGGCCACGGCATCGCGCAGAATTTCGCGCTCGCCGGCCACGACGTCATCATCACCGATCAGGCGAAAGCGAGCCTCGACAGCGCCAGGTCACGCATCCTCGTCAACCTGAAATATCTCGGCGATGACGCAGGCGCCGTCGAGCGGGTGACGCCGGTGGCGGATCTCGGCGAAGCCGTGAAGAACGCCGACTATGTCGTCGAGGCGGTGCTGGAGGATTTGCCGCTCAAGCAAAAGCTTTTCGGCGAGATCGAGAAACACGTGCGGCCCGACACTGTACTTGCCAGCAACACCTCGGTCATTCCGATCACCGATATCATGAAGGGCTTGCAGCGCCGCGAGCGGGCGCTCGGCACGCACTGGTGGAATCCCCCTTACATGATTCCTCTGGTCGAAGTGATCCAGACGCAATGGACCTCGCCGCAGGTCGTCGAATGGACGATGGCGCTGCACCGCGACGCCGGCAAAAAGCCCGCGCATGTGAAGAAGGACGTGCCGGGCTTCATCGGCAACAGGTTGCAGCACGCGCTCTGGCGCGAAGCCGTCAACCTGGTCGAGCAAGGCATCTGCGACGCCAGGACCGTCGACGACGTGGTGAAGGCGTCGTTCGGCCGGCGCTCGGCCGTGCTGGGGCCGCTTGAAAATGCCGATCTAGTCGGCACCGATCTGGCGATCGCGATCCACAATCTCCTTTTTCCGCACATCGACAACCGGACGACGGCTTCGCCCTATCTGGAAAAGCTGGTGAAGGACGGCAAGCTCGGCTTCAAATCCGGCGAGGGTTTCCGGACATGGAGCGCCGACGAACAGGCGGCGTTGCGCGCCAGACTGCTCGATCACCTGAAAGCGGCGCGCGCCAAGGACCAGGGGACGACGCAGGCATGAGCGACGCAGGCATGGCCGACACCATCATCGATATCTACACGCATATTTTCCCGCAGCGTTTCTTCGATGAAATGACGCGAGCGGCGCCGAACCTCGAGAACATCGGCAAGCGGCTGCGCGGCGTCACCAAGCTGTTCGATCTCGATGCGCGCTTCAAGGAAATGGATCAGTTCGGCGATTATCGGCAGATCATTTCGCTGCCAAATCCGGCCATCGAGGACATCGCCACCCCGAACGTCGGCTTGCAGCTCGCGCGCATCGCCAACGATTCGATGGCGGAGTTGTGCCGGAAGCACCCGGAACGCTTTCCGGCATTTGCCGCCGCGGTCTGCCTGACCGATGTCGAAGGCTCGGTCGCCGAGGCGCGGCGCGCCGTAAAAGACCTCGGCGCGGGCGGCGTGCTGATCTACACCAATATCGCCGGACAACCGCTCGACGATCCGAAGTTCGAGCCGATTTTCGCGGCGATGGCGGAGCTCGACCTGCCGATCTGGCTGCATCCGGCGCGCACCGCGTCGATGCCGGATTACGCCACCGAGAAGAAATCGCGTTTCGAGATGTGGTGGTGCTTCGGCTGGCCCTATGAGACGTCCGTCGCCATGCTGCGCATGGTGTTTGCCGGCCTGTTCGACCGTTATCCGAAGCTCAAGATCATCACGCATCACCTCGGCGGCATGATCCCGTTTTACGATGGGCGCGTCGGGCCGGGCCTCAAGGTGCTCGGTCAGCGCACGTCGGACGAGGATTATTCGCAGATCCTGCCGTCATTGAAGCGGCCGCACATGGACTACCTGCACGATTTCTACGGCGACACCGCCATGTTCGGCGGCGGCGCGCACGCGATACGCTGTGGGCTGGAATTCTTCGGCGCCGATCACGTCGTGTTCGCAACCGACACGCCGCTTGGGCCGATTGCTCCAACGATCGACGCCATTAAAAAACTCGAGCTTGCGCCGGCGGACCAGCGCAAGCTCATGTGCGGCAATGCCGAGAAACTGCTGAAGATGAGTTTCAACTAACCTATTTGTCAGCGCTTCTTGTCGATGTCGTTCGTCTTCGAGCCTTGTACCGGCGTGAAGCTTGGTGCGTCGCTCGCTGGAAAGCTGTCGTCCGAGGACACTTCGACCTCGTCGCCACGTTCCTTGCTTTCCTCGCGCTGATCTTCGACCCTTTGTTTGAGCGATTTGCCGGAACGCTTGTCCATTGCCCTTGCTCCCGAGTTGCGCATTTCATGGAAAACGCGCAGACCGGCCACGGCGTTCCGTCACCGCAAAAAGCCGATATAAGCCGCTTGTTATCAGGAGGTTGTCAGAGGTCCTGAGCAACCCAGGCACGCTGAACATCGTCGACCCAGTTGCCGACGTTCCATTCGCCCCAGGCGCCGAGGCCGCCCAGTTCGTGCGGGCCATAATAGACCGGCATATGCACGACCGAGAGGCCGTCATGCGCGCGCGCCTTGCGCAGCGCCGCGCGGAGACTTTCGGCGGAATCGCCGCCGCTGAGCGCACAGACGCCTGTAACGGCGCCGGCGAGCGCTACATAATCGACCGCGACTCTATCGTTCGTGCGGAATTCCATGCCGTATTGCGCGGCCTGCAACCCCGTGATCGCGGCCATGCGGCGGTTGTCGAAAATGACGATCGTGCCGCGCACGCCATGTTCGACGGCGTCGATCAGGATCTGCGGGTTCATCATGAATGACCCGTCGCCGCAGAACGCGATGCCGTAACGCGGCTTGTCGGCAAGCGCGCTGCCGAGCAACGCGCTGGCCGCAAAGCCCATGTAAGATGCGCCCGTCTCGGTGAAGGTGTCGCCGCTGCGGTCGTCCTCGACGATCTGGAAGCCGTTGGCCTGCACGTCGCCGGCGTCGAAGAACTTCGCGGCGCCCTGCTCTTTGGCGAAATCGGCGACGATCTTGATGGCCGCCGGTTGCGTGAGTACCGGCTTTTTCCAGACCGCGTCGTCGAGCGGCGGACACGCATAGCGTTTCTGCTTGTAGCCGACCCACTCGGCCTTCTTGTCCGCGCAGGCCTTGAGCCAGCCGGCCTTGCTTTTACCCGCGCCGGATTTCTCCAGCTTCGCGGCGAGGCGATCCGTCACCGCCGAAATATCGCCGGTCAGCGCGACCGTGTTGTTGTAATGCAGCGCATCGGCAAGATCGCCGTTGATGTTGATGACCGCCTGCGCCGATTTGTAGCCGATGCCCGAACAGTCGGCCTGGCACACCGCGCGCGAACCGATCACGATCAGCAACTCGGCCTGCGCCATCGCGTAATTGCCGCTGATCGAGCCTTTCGAACCGCCGACATGCATGT
>JBARCH010000157.1:0-4303 GCA_049793875.1 Pseudolabrys sp.
GGCAAACCATACGATCACCCAGATTTGCTCAAGCGAGATGCCCACCGACAACGCGGCACGATGGCTGTCGGCGACCGCGCGCAACGCGCGGCCGATGCGGGTCTTCTGGAAAAATATGGCGAGCGTAGCCACCATCAGCGATGCGATGATCGCCGCGGCGATGTCGATCTTCTGCAACTGTACAAAGCCGCCCAGCATCTTGATCTGGTAGGAGCCGCTCGGCAGCCCGAGCTGACTGGAGATCATGACTTTCGGGTCGCCGCCGAAAATCAGTTCGCCGAAACCGATCAGGAACTAAGTGAGGCCGAATGTCGCCATGAACAGGATGATGTCGGGCTGATTGACCAGCGGCCGCAGGATCAGGCGTTCGACCGCGAAGGCAAGGAGCAGCATGACGACGACGGTTAGACCGAGAGCAAGAAACGCCGGCACGCCGTGCTGATAGAAACCGACGAGCGCCAGCGCGGCGAACACCACCATGATGCCTTGCGCGAAGTTGAACACGCCCGAGGCCTTGAAGATCAGTACGAAGCCAAGCGCTATCAGCGAATAAAGAACACCTGAGACCAGGCCTTCCCACAGCGTCTGCACGAGCAGGTCGGGCGCCATGCCCATCTGCACGAAGGGGTCGACGAAGATTTGATAGAGGAGATGCATACAAACTCCTCAGTGAGCCACGCCGAGATAGGCGTCGATCACGGTCTTGTCGTTCTTGACTTCATCCGGCGTGCCGTCGGCGATCTTGATGCCGTGGTCGAGCACCACGACGCGATCCGACAGGTCCATCACTACGCCCATGTCGTGCTCGATCAGTGCGATCGTGGTGCCGTAATAATCGTTCACGTCGAGGATGAAGCGCGACATGTCTTCCTTTTCCTCGATGTTCATGCCAGCCATCGGCTCGTCGAGCAGCAGCAGTTCAGGCTCCATCGCCAGCGCGCGGCCAAGCTCGACGCGCTTCTGCAGTCCGTAAGGCAATCGCCCGACCGGCACGCGGCGTATTTCCTGAATCTTGAGAAAATCGATGATCTCCTCGACGCGGTGGCGGTGCTCGACTTCTTCCCTGAGCGCCGGCCCGTGGCGCAGCAATTGCCAGATGAAGCCGCGCCGCATCCGCAGCGAGCGACCGGTCATGATGTTGTCGAGGGCGGTCATGCCGCGGAACAGCGCAACATTCTGGAACGTGCGCGCGATGCCGCCATAGGCAGCGTCGTGCGGACGCATTTGCCCGCGGGTCTGGCCCTTGAACGTGATGCGGCCGTCTTGCGGATGATAAAATCCGTTGATGACGTTGAGCATCGACGTCTTGCCGGCGCCGTTCGGACCGATGATGGCGCGGATTTCGCCCTTGCGGATATCGAACGAGACGTCGCTCACGGCTTTGACGCCGCCGAAAGCCAAGGAAACATTCTCAACCGACAGGAGCACGTCGCCGACCGCAACCTCTGGCCCGGTCGGCGCTCTCATGCCGCCGTCTCCAGCGTGCCGCCGGCCGGCTCAATTTTCATGTCGCGGATCTTGATGCGCCCCCCGATGGTTCCCTTGCGGCCGTCCTCGAACGTCACCTCGGTGGCAATATCGGCTTCGCCGGAGCCGTCGTAGAGCGCCGTGATCAGCGGGCCGTAGCGTTCGGCGATGAACCCGCGGCGCACCTTTTGTGTTCGCGTCAATTCACCGTCGTCGGCGTCCAGCTCCTTGTGCAGGATCAGGAAACGCTTGATCTGCGCCCCGCCCATCACCTTGTCGGAGGCGAGCGAATGGTTCACCTCGGCGACATGTTTTTCGATCATGTCGTAGACCAGCGGATGCCCGGCAAGTTCCTGATACGAGCTATAGACGACGTTATGGCGCTCGGCCCAACTGCCGACGGCCGTGAGATCGATGTTGAGCATGACGCTGACGAAGTCACGGCCATCGCCATACGCGACGACTTCGCGAATGTTCGGATAGAACTTGAGCTTGTTCTCGATGTATTTCGGCGGGAAAATCGCTCCGTCGTTGAGCTTGCCGACGTCCTTGGCACGGTCGATGATCTTCAGGTGCCCGGTTTTCTCGTCGAAGAAGCCGGCATCGCCGGTTTTGACGTAACCGTCATCAGTCATGACTTCGGCGGTCTTGGCATCGTCCTTGAAATAGCCGGTGAACATTCCCGGCGACTTGAACAGCACCTCGCCGCCGTCGGCGATGCGGATATCGACGTTCGGGATCGCCGGTCCGACAGTGTCGGAATAGATTTCTCCGTCGGGCTGCGCGGTGAGATAAAGGAACGCTTCGGTCTGCCCGTAAAGCTGTTTCAGATTGAGGCCGATCGAGCGATAGAACGCAAACAGGTCCGGCCCGATTGCCTCGCCGGCGGTGTAGGCGACACGCACGCGCGAAAAGCCGAGCACGTTTTTCAATGGCCCGTAGACCAGGATGTTTCCGAGCGCGTAAAGCAGTCTTCCATGGAACGGGACAGGTTGCTTGTTGAGAATCCGCTCGCCATAACGGCGCGCCACGCCGATGAAATACTGGAACATCTTGCGCTTGAGGAAGCCGCCGTCCTCCATGCGGATCGTCACGCGCGTGAGCAGCAATTCGAGCGTGCGCGGCGGCGCGAAATAAAAACTCGGGCCGATCTCGCGCAAGTCCTGCATCGCGGTGTCGGAATTTTCCGGGCAGGCTATGCAAAACCCGGCAATAAGACCTTGCGCGTAATTGAGATAGTGGTCGCCGACCCAGGCGATCGGCAGATAGGCGAGCGACACATCGTTCTCATCGAGCCTGTCGAAGGCGACCGTATCGCGGCCGGCGAGGATCGAGCGTTGGTGCGTGAGCAGCACACCTTTCGAAGCGCCGGTGGTGCCGGATGTGTAAAGAATGATGGACGGATCGTCGCCCTTGCCGGACGCGATTTCTGCGTCGAGCCAGGCGGCGGCCGACGCATCTTCCGCAAGCGCCTTGCGTCCCTCGGCAATGAGATCGTCGATCGGACGCAGGCGTGAATGATCGTAATCGCGCAGGCCGCGCGACTCGTCGTAGACCATCTGCTCGAGTTTCGGCAGCTTTTCCGAAACCGAAAGAATCTTGTCGACCTGTTCCTGGTCCTCCACTGCGGCGAACCGGACATCGGCGTGATCGAGCACGAAGGCAAGTTCATCCGCAACGGCATCGGCATAGACCGGCACCGGGATGGCACCGATCATCTGCGCCGCCATCACCGACCAATAAAGCTTCGGCCGGTTCGCGCCGACGATGGCGATGGTGTCGCCGCGCTTGAGGCCCAATCGATGCAAGCCGAATGCATAGGCGCGGACAACCTCCAGCACCTGGGCCCAGGTCCAGGTCTGCCAGATGCCAAGGTCCTTGTGCCGCACAGCGGGACGGGACCCATATTCCTTGGCGTTACGAATCAACAGGCTTGGAAACGTATCCGCCGGTGCGGTGGCTTGAAGCGCCACAGCCTATCCTCCCGTTGCGCCGAAAGGCGCTTGGTAACCCCTCTCGCCGCCTTATCGGCGGTCTCTTGCAACGATATGAAAACACCCGCTGGAAGCGGTCAAGTGGAACCGGTGGGAAACAGGCCCCAGCGGGCGGTCCCTAACCTATTCCGCCGCCTTGAGAAACGGCGTCACGCCGGTACGGAATTGCTCCAACAGAGCGGCCTCGTCGGCCTTGGCGACTACGATGTGCCGCTGCTTGACGTGGCCGTATCCGCGAATTCGCTCCGGAATGGCCGCCAACCCGACCGCGAGATGGTGATTGGCAAGATTAAGATTTTCAGAAATCTCGTCGAGCAGCGCTTCGTAAGCGGTAATCAATTTTCGTTCCGTCCGGCGCTCGGCGCTGTAGCCGAAGACATCGAGCGGCGTTGACCGCAACCACTTGAATTTCGCCAGCACGCGAAACACGCGCAGCATCGACGGCCCGTAGGATTTCTTTTTCAATTCGCCGGTCCGCGGATCGCGCTTGGCGAGCAAGGGCGGCGCGAGGTGAAATTCGAAATGCAGATCGCCGTCGAAGCTCGACTTCACGCGGTCCAGGAAAGAGCTGTCGGTGTAAAGCCGCGCGACCTCGTATTCATCTTTGTACGCCATCAGCTTGAACAGATAGCGTGCCACCGCTTCCGCGAGGCCGCATTTACCCGGCGCTTTCTCGGATTCCGCCGCACGGATCTTCTCGACGCGGCGCCGGTAACGCGCGGCATAGCGTTTGTTCTGGTACGCGGTGAGAAACGCCACGCGCCGCTCGACGGTTTCGTCGAACGATTGCGACAGCTTCAGCGAGTCGTTTACATTTTCCGGGGCGGGTTTCACCAATGCGT
>JBARCH010000158.1:0-10539 GCA_049793875.1 Pseudolabrys sp.
GTTCAGCACGCCCCCGCCCGCGCCGCCGAGCGGCGGCGCCGAGCCCGGTGCCTGTTGCGTTGGCGCGGACTGGCTGCCGCCTTGCAGGATCGTGCTCGGCTTGCGGCCCATGCCGGCAAGGATCGAAAGCGTAAGGCTGGTAACGAAGAACAGCCCGGCCAGAATCGCGGTCGCGCGCGTTAGCACGTTGGCGGTGCCGCGGCTGGTCATGAAGCCGCCGGATGAGCCGATGCCGAGTCCGCCGCCCTCCGAACGCTGCAACAGCACCACGCCGATCAGGGCGAGCACCAGCATCAGGTGGATTACAATAATGACTTGCTGCATATGCCGTTTCGCTCACAAACGCGCGGGCCGGGTTCGCTCCCGGTGTGGCGCTTTATGCGTCATATAGGAATTCGCCGCGGTCTCTACACGATCCTGCGCGGCTTTGCCACCCTCGTCCGATCTAGCGGTAAACTGCGGCGATCCCGAGGAAATCCGCGGCTTTCAGGCTGGCGCCGCCGACCAGCGCGCCATCGACGTCGGCGGCGGTCAGTAATTCCCTGGCATTGGCGGGCTTCACCGAGCCGCCGTAGAGGATGCGAACGCCAGCGCCCTCGCTACCGAAGCGCTTGCCGAGCGTAGCGCGGATGAACCCGTGGACATCGGCCACGTCCTGAACGGTCGGCGTCAGGCCGGTGCCGATCGCCCAGACCGGCTCATAAGCCACCACCGTATTGGCTGCCGTCACGCCGTCCGGCAACGAGTCCGCAAGCTGGCGGCCGACCACGGCCAGCGCCTGCCCGCCATCGCGCTCGGCGCGCTGCTCGCCGACGCAAACGATCGCGGTCAACCTCGCTCGCCGGGCGGCCATTGCCTTGGCGCGCACGATGGCATCGGTTTCATGATGGTCGGCGCGGCGCTCCGAGTGGCCGACGATCACGGCGCGCGCGCCGGCATCGGCCAGCATTTCGGCCGAAAGGTCGCCGGTATGCGCCCCGGAAGCCTCCACCGCGCAATCCTGCGCGCCGATCCGGACGCCGGTGTCGGCGGCAATGGCGGCAAACGCCATCAGCAGCGTCGCCGGCGGGCAGACCATCAGATCCGCCTTGCCGGCAAGCGCGGGCGCACCGGCCACGACCGCGTTAAGCTCGGCCGCCGAAACGGCAAGGCCGTTCATTTTCCAGTTGCCCGCCACCAGCGGGCGCCGTGCCGCCGCCATTATTGCTCCCTATCCGCAACGAGAACGCCGGGTAAGCGGCCGATCCTTCTTGTGTTGCAAGGCCTTAGGTTGCAAGACCTTGGCGCCATCTTTATGATGCTTTCGCTGGGCCATTGAAAGGCTCAGGTCCCCTCATCCACCAGCAAAAAGCTACAGCAGAAAAGCACCTTGCATGCTCCGCGGTATCAACAAGGCCTCCTCCAGTTGGCTCGGCAAAGGCATCATGGCCGTCATCATGAGCGTGCTGGCCATCAGCTTTGCCATTTGGGGCATCGGTGACATTTTCGGCGGCTTCGGTCGCTCCACCGTCGCGACCATCGGCGATACCGACATCGGCATCGAGCAATTCCGCCAGTACTACAACGACAAGCTTCAGGAGCTCAGCCGCCGCGTCGGCCGGCCGATCACGCCCGATCAGGCGCGCGCACTCGGCGTCGATCGGCAGATCCTCGGCCAGCTTGTCGCCGAGACCGCGCTCGACGAGCGGGCACGGCAATTGCGGCTCGGCGTTGCCGACAACGAGATCGCGACGCGCATCACCAGCGATCCGAATTTCCACGGCATCAATGGCCAGTTCGACCGCAGCCGCTTCGAGCAACTGATCCGGCAAGCCGGCTTTACCGAAAGCCGTTACGTCAACGAGCAACGGCAAGTAACGCTGCGCAAGCAGATCGCCGACGCCATCACCAGTGCCATGAAGCCGCCGGCAGTCGCGCTGCGGGCAATCGATCAGTATCAAAACGAAAAACGCACGATCGATTTCGTGACGCTGGGAGCCGCGCAAGCGGGCGACATTCCCGCGCCGACACCGGAAGTGCTCACCAAATATTTCAACGACCGCAAGGTGCTTTTCCGCGCGCCGGAATACCGCAAGATCGTGATGCTCTCGCTGACGCCGGCGGAACAGGCGCGCTGGATCAACGTTTCCGACGAGGACGGCAAGAAATATTACGAGCAGCACAAGAGCGAATTCGGCACGCCCGAGCGCAGGCACGTATTCGAAATCGTCTTCCAGAAGCCGGAGGATGCAACCGCTGCCGCCGACCGCATCGCCAAAGGCGCCACGTTTGCCGACATCGCGAAAGAGCGCGGCCTGAAGGATTCCGACATCGATCTCGGCACGATCACCAACTCCGCGATCATCGATCCGGCCATCGCCAAAGCCGCCTTCGAAATCAAGGAAGGCACGACCAGCGCGCCGGTCAAAGGCCGTTTCGGCACCGTGCTGTTGCAAGTCACCAAGATCGACGCCGGCAAGCAGCCGACTTACGAAGAAGTGTCCGCGAAGATCAAACACACGATCGCCGAGAGTCAGGCGAAAAATCAGATCGGCGATCTGCGCGACAAGGTCGAGGACGAGCGCGCCGCCGGCTCCACGCTGGACGAGACCGCCAAGAAATTCGGTCTCACGGCAAAGACGATCGATGCCGTCGACCGCTCCGGCCGCGCGCCGGATGGATCGGTCGTTCCCAATCTTCCGAAGCAGCCCGACGTCGTCGCCGCGGCCTTTTCGAGCGACGTCGGCGTCGACAACGACGCCCTGCAGACGACGGATGGCGGCTACATCTGGTTCGATGTTGGCGGCATAACGCCCTCCCGCGAACGCACTCTCGACGAAGTCAAAGGCCAGGTCGAAACGCGCTGGCGCAATGATGAAATCGCATCGCGGCTTGCCAAAAAAGCCGAGGACATGCTGGGCAAGCTCAAGGCCGGCAGCACACTGGCGCAACTCGCGACTGAAGCGGGCGTCACTGTCGACAAAGCCGCCGATCTCCAGCGCGGCCACCAGAGCGACAAGGTCGGCGCGAAAGTCCTCGATGCCGTCTTCCGCACCGCCAAGGGTGCCGCCGCGACCGCCGAAGGCACCAGCCAGACGGAGCGCATGGTGTTCGTCGTGACCGATGTGACCGAATCCAAGCCCGATCTGGGGGCTGCCGGCGCGAAACAGATGGCGGACACGCTGCAGCGTTCTTACGCCGACGACATGCTCGGCGAATACGTCACTCGTCTGGAATCCGATATCGGCGTCAAGATCAACCAGCAGGCGCTCAATCAGATCGTTGGCGGCGGCACGCCGGCTCAATAAGCAGATCAACAGGATTGCGCATGACCCTGTCCGAAAGCCAGTGCACACTTTTCGGGATCATGCGCTGACCCATGCAGATCGAGCCGTCTGAAACCGTATTCGCCGGCCGTTACGGGCGCGGCGAGGCGCAGGTCGTTTGGACCACGCTGGTCGCCGACCTGGAGACACCGGTTTCGGCATTCCTGAAAATCGCCGGCGGCAAATCCGGCCGTGCTCTGCCGATGAGTTTCCTGCTCGAGTCGGTTGAGGGCGGCGCCATGCGTGGACGCTATTCGATCATCGGCCTCGAACCCGATCTGATCTGGCGCGCGCAAGGCGCGCGTGCGGAAATCAACCGCACCGCACGAACCAGTCCGGACAGTTTCAGTGCCTGCGCCGAGCCACCGCTCGAGGCGTTGCGCGCCCTGATCGCGGAAAGCCGCATCGCGCTGCCGGAGGGATTGCCGCCGATGGCCGCCGGCGTCTTCGGCTATCTCGGCTACGATATGGTGCGTCAGATCGAGGAACTTCCCGCTTCCAATCCCGACCCGATCGGCATTCCCGACGCCGTGCTGATCCGCCCGACGCTGATCGTCGTATTCGATGCCGTGAAGGATTCCATCACCGTCGTGACGCCGGTGCGGCCCGACAAGAACGTCGACGCCAAGGTTGCACTTGCCCGTGCGGTCGAGCGTCTGTCCATCGTCGTCGAAAGCCTTGACCGGCCGCTCGACAAATCGCTGACCGAATTCGACGCCGGCCCCGTCGATGTGCCGCCGAAATCGAACACCACGCCCGACGAATACAAGGCGATGGTCCGCAAGGCGAAGGACTACATCGCCGCCGGCGATGCGTTCCAGATCGTGCTGGCGCAACGCTTCGAAGCGCCGTTCACGTTGCCGCCATTCTCGCTTTACCGTGCGCTGCGGCGGACCAACCCGTCGCCTTATCTTTATTTTCTCGATTTCGGCGGCTTCGCCGTCGCTGGCTCAAGCCCGGAAATTCTGGTCAAGGTCAGTGGCGACACGGTGACGATCCGTCCGATCGCCGGCACGCGGCCGCGCGGGTTGACGCCGCACGAGGACAAGGCACTGGAAGACGAATTGCTTGCCGATCCGAAGGAGCGCGCCGAACACCTGATGCTGCTCGATCTTGGCCGCAACGATGTCGGCCGCGTCGCGCGTGTGGGCAGCGTGAAAGTGACCGACCAGTTTTTCGTCGAACGCTACAGTCACGTGATGCACATCGTCTCCAACGTCGAGGGTACGCTCGATGCCAGGCACGATGCGCTCGACGCGCTTGCTGGCGGCTTTCCCGCCGGTACGGTGTCCGGCGCGCCGAAAGTGCGTGCGATGCAAATCATCGACGAGTTCGAAAAAGAAAAGCGCGGCCTCTACGCCGGCTGCGTCGGCTATTTCTCGGCGGCCGGCGAAATGGACACCTGCATCGTGCTGCGTACCGCGCTTGTGAAAGACGGCGTGATGTACGTGCAGGCGGGCGCCGGGATCGTGGCCGACAGCAATCCCGATCAAGAACAACAGGAATGCATCAACAAGGCGAAAGCCCTGTTTCGCGCCGCCGAGGAAGCGCGCCGCTTCGCCAGCGCCGCCAAACGCGGGCAGTAACCAGCCGTTTGAGGGCTGCTTGACCCCCTTCCGCCCCAGCCGTAAGACCTTGAGTCGGCGGTAAAACATGATCGTTTTGATCGACAACTACGACAGTTTCACCTTCAACCTGTTCCACTACCTGGGCGGGCTGGGGGCCGACGTGGTCGTGCACCGCAACGACAAGATTTCATCGGCTGACGTAATCGCCGCCGAACCGGACGCGATCGTGCTGTCGCCCGGACCCTGCACGCCAACCGAAGCCGGCATTTGCCTCGATCTGATCGAAAAGGCATCGGCGACAATTCCGGTGCTCGGCGTTTGTCTTGGCCATCAAGCCATCGGACAGGCATTCGGCGGCAAGGTCGTGCGCGCCCCGGCGCCGATGCACGGCAAGCTCTCCGAGATCCGTCACGGGGACACAGGCGTCTTTCGCGGCATCAACGGGCCATTCAAGGCGACGCGCTATCATTCGCTTGTCGTCGACCGCGCCAGCATGCCGCGCGACCTCGCCGTCACCGCCGAGACCGAAGACAAACTGGTGATGGGGCTCTCTCACGCGAGTCTGCCGTTGCACGGTGTGCAATTTCATCCCGAAAGCATCGTGTCGGAGCACGGCCATCTCATTCTGAAGAATTTTCTCGATATCGCCGCCGCCTGGAACGCGCAGGAAGGCCGGAAAACGGCGGCGACGCGCAAGCGCGCGTTGAATTAAAGGGGCGCATCGTGGCCGACGATTTCAAGGCACTCATCGCAAAAGTTGCCACCGGCGCAAGCCTGACGCGCGAGGAATCCGCGACAGCCTTCGACCGCATGATGTCGGGCGAAGCAACACCCTCGCAGATGGGCGGTCTGCTGATGGCGATGCGCGTGCGCGGCGAAACGGTGGACGAAATCACCGGCGCCGTCACCACCATGCGCGCCAAGATGCACGGCGTGAAAGCGCCGCCCGACGCCGTCGATGTCGTCGGTACCGGCGGCGATGCGTCGGGCTCCTTCAATATCTCGACCTGCGCCGCGCTTATCGTAGCCGGCGCGGGGGTGCCGGTGGCGAAACATGGCAACCGCGCGTTGTCGTCGAAGTCCGGCGCGGCCGATGTGCTCGGCGCGCTCGGCGTGAAGGTCGAGCTTTCACCCGAACAGGTCGGGCGCTGCATCGCCGAGGCCGGTATCGGCTTCATGTTTGCCCCGGCCCATCACCCAGCGATGAAGAACGTCGGCCCGACCCGAGTCGAGCTCGGCACACGCACCATCTTCAATCTGCTCGGACCGTTGTCGAACCCGGCCAGCGTCAAGCGGCAGATGATCGGCGCGTTCTCTCGGCAGTGGATCGAACCGATGGCGCAAGTTTTGAAAATCCTCGGCTCCGAAAACGTCTGGGTGGTGCACGGCTCCGATGGACTGGACGAGATCACGACGTCGGGCCCGACCAGCGTGGCCGAACTGGCGAACGGCAAAGTGCGCACGTTCGAGATCACGCCGGAGGACGCCGGGCTGACGCGTTCGAAGCCGGAGGCATTGCGTGGCGGCGACGCCGAACACAACGCCCAGGCGCTGCTCGATGTGCTCAAGGGCAAGCCGGGCGCGTTCCGGGATGTCGCCATCATCAACGCCGCCGCGGCGCTTGTGGTCGCCGGCAAGGCAAAGGATCTGAAGGAAGGCGCGGCGCGAGCCGCAAAGTCGATCGAGTCGGGAGAAGCGGAAGGCCGGTTGGACCGCCTGATTGCCGTATCGAATTCGGCTGAAAGCTGATGACGGATATTCTGTCGAAGATCGAAGCCTACAAGCGGGAAGAAATCGCGGCGGCAAAGCGCGCGCATCCGCCTGCGGAGGTCGAGTGCGCGGCCAAAGCCGCGCCCGCGGCGCGTGGTTTCCTGCGCGCCATCGAGAAGCAGCGCGAAGCCGGCAATTACGCGCTGATTGCGGAAATCAAGAAGGCGAGCCCGTCGAAAGGGCTTATCCGCGCCGATTTCGATCCGGCATCGCTTGCGCGCGCTTACGAAGCAGGCGGCGCCACGTGTCTTTCCATCCTGACGGATGCGCCATCGTTCCAGGGGCGGCCGGAATTTCTCGAGCAGGCCCGCAGCGCGACCGCCCTGCCCGCCTTGCGCAAGGATTTCGTGTACGAGCCTTATCAGGTCGCCGAATCGCGCGCGCTCGGCGCCGATTGCATCCTGATCATCATGGCGGCGGTGAGCGATGCCGACGCAAAAACGGTAGAGGATGCCGCTTCCAGCTACGGCATGGATGTGCTGCTCGAAGTTCATAACGACGACGAACTTGCGCGCGCGCTGAAATTGAAATCCCGGCTGATCGGCATCAATAACCGCGATTTGCGTACGTTCGAGACGTCACTTGCGGTCAGCGAAGAGCTGGCGCCGAAGGTTCCGCGCGATCGCGTCATCGTCGGCGAAAGCGGCATCAATACGCCAGCCGATCTCGCGCGACTGGCGGCGGTCGGCATCACGACATTCCTGGTCGGCGAAAGCCTGATGCGGCAGAACGACGTTGCGGCGGCGACGCGGGCCTTGCTTAAGCGCACCGCCGGCCGCCATGCCGCGGAATAGCGCCATGGCCAAAGCAAGGAAAAAGCCGGAGAGAAAATCGGCGGCGCGGACAAGGACGACGAGAAAACTCAGCCATATTACCGGGCGCGGCGAAGCGCACATGGTCGATGTGTCGGCCAAGCCTACGACCGGGCGTCTCGCCGTCGCAGAAGGCCGCGTCGTCACGAAGAAAGCCACGCTCGACCTCATTCTCAAAGGCAATGCGGCGAAAGGTGATGTGCTTGGCGCTGCGCGGCTTGCGGGCATCATGGCGGCAAAGCGCACGCACGAACTCATCCCGCTGTGCCACCCGTTGCCGATCACCAAGGTCGAGATCGACATCCATCCCCAGCCTTCGCTGCCTGGCTTTCTCGTGCGGGCGACGGTGAAGGTCACCGGGCAGACCGGCGTCGAGATGGAAGCATTGACCGCCGTCTCGGTCGCGTGCCTCACCATCTATGACATGGCGAAGGCGGTCGAACGCGGCATGCGCATCGAAGGCATTCGCTTGATCGAGAAGCGCGGCGGCAAATCGGGCGTCTACAAAGCGAAGGAATAAGCCGTTGACGCTGATGTCGGTTGCAGAAGCGCTTCAACGCGTGCTGGCAGACGCAAAGCCGTTGCCCGCGGAAACCGTGCCGCTCAACGACGCGCTTGGCCGCGTCCTTGCCCAGGATCTCGTCGCCTTGCGTACGCAACCACCCGCCGCGGTGTCGGCGATGGACGGCTATGCGGTGCGCGCGGCCGATGTGAGCAAGGCGCCGGTCACGCTCAAGGTCATCGGCGAGGTCGCGGCCGGTCATCCGTTCGCCGGCGAGGTGCGCGCCGGCGAAGCCGCGCGGATATTCACCGGCGGCGTCATCCCGGCCGGTGCGGACACTGTGGTGATTCAGGAACTCGCCGTACGCGACGGCGATGCGGTCGTTATCTCCAGAACAACGGATAGAGGCCGCAACGTTCGGGCTGAAGGAATCGATTTTACGCGCGATGTAACGCTTGTTCTGAAGGGGCGCCGCCTCACCGGACGCGACCTGATGCTGGCTGCGGCGATGAATTATCCGGCCGTTCCGGTGCACCGCCGCCCGAAAGTCGCCGTGCTCGGCACCGGCGATGAACTGGTCTTGCCCGGCAGCGATCCAAAGCCCGGCGAAATCGTTTATTCCAACGGTTTCGCGCTACTTGCTCTTGCAAAACATGAAGGCGCGGAAGCGATCGATCTCGGCATCGCGCGCGACAAGATCGACGACATTGCCGCCGCCGTCCGCCGTGCTCGCGACCTCGGCGTCGATGTGCTCGTTACGTCAGGCGGCGCCTCCGTCGGCGACCACGATCTCGTGCAACGTGCTCTCGCTAAAGAAGGATTGGCGTTGTCGTTCTGGCGTGTCGCGCTGCGGCCCGGCCGCCCGATGATGCACGGCCGCCTCGGCGGCATGCAGGTGCTCGGCGTCCCCGGCAATCCGGTATCGTCGTATGTCTGCGCGTTCCTGTTTCTGTTGCCGCTAATCCGCATGTTGTGCGGCCGCGCGGATACGGTACATCAGCCCGAGGCAGCCAGCCTCGGTCGTTCCATGCCTGCCAATGACGAGCGCGCGGATTATTTGCGCGCGACGCTGACAACCGGCGCTGACGGCGCCCTCGTCGCCAACCCGTTGCCCGTTCAGGACAGTTCCTTGATGGCTCCGCTCGCAAAGGCTGATTGCCTGTTGATTCGGGAACCACATGCGCAATCCGCGGAAGCTGGTTCACCCTGTGTCATCCTTAAGCTCGGCCTTTAGCGGCCTTTCGAGTTGTTCACTTCAAATTAAATGGTTGCGGAACACATATCGAACATATAGTGTCCGTTCATGATTTGTTTCTGGCTTTGGTGCCCTTTGGACAGAGGGTTCGAGCCCGATACGGGGGAGAAACAACCCGATGCTGACCCGCAAGCAGTTCGAACTCCTGCGTTTCATCCACGAACGGCTGACGGAAGCCGGCGTTCCGCCCTCTTTCGATGAGATGAAGGACGCTCTCGACTTGCGCTCCAAATCGGGCATCCACCGTCTGATTACGGCCCTGGAGGAGCGCGGCTTCATTCGCCGCCTGCCAAATAGGGCCCGGGCCATCGAAGTGATCAAGCTGCCCGACTCGGTCGCCCATGGATTTTCCGCCAACCGCTCGCGCGGCTTCACCCCGAGCGTCATCGAGGGCGATCTCGGCCGCGTCCGGCAGGCGTCCGAAGACGATAATAGCGGGCGCCCGATCGCAGTGCCGGTCATGGGCCGAATCGCAGCCGGCACGCCGATCGAGGCGATCCAGACCCGCAGTCACGTCATCAACATGCCGCCCGACTTGCTCTCGGCGGGCGAGCACTTCGCGCTCGAAATTCGCGGCGATTCCATGATCGACGCCGGAATTCTCGATGGCGATGTCGCCTTGATTCGCCGCACAGAAGCCGCCGACACCGGCGACATCGTGGTGGCGCTGATCGACGATGAGGAAGCAACTCTCAAGCGCTTCCGCCGCCGTGGCGCGTCGATCGCGCTCGAGCCGGCGAACACCGCCTATGAAGTGCGGATACTTCCGCCCAACCGCGTGCGCATCCAGGGCAAGCTGGTCGGACTTTTTCGGCGATACTGAGTCGACAGCCCCAATCCGGAGGCCGGTGCAATTTTCGAACTCGAAATCCATGGACTTGGCGCTGCGGTCCAGGAACTCCGGCTCTCGTCGCATCTGTAACAGGGCGCGCTTTGTCCAGACCGTGAGTTGGCTGGAATAGCTTTCAGTCGCCCACTTCCAGATCTTCCGTCCGCGGTGTCGCATCGCGTGGCGCTGGCGGGGTTGCCGACACGGCTTTCGCTGCATGTGGCGCACGGGTCCAAGGCCTCTCGTAGCCAGCCGGACGCGCGGCGCTTTGCTCGAAATGATTGTCTTCCAAGCGCAACGCCATCGCGCCATTTGCACGCCAGATACCGCGGTCGATCAGGATCGCTGCGCATTTGGCCGGCGCCTCGCGTGCACTGATGACGACAGTTGCCCGGGTGCAATCTTCCTCAAACGCTCCCGCCGACAACGCCATCGACACCAGCTTGCCGCCAGCCAGTTGCCCGATGCATCCGTCTTCGTCGCATCGCACGCCGCTGC
>JBARCH010000159.1:0-19520 GCA_049793875.1 Pseudolabrys sp.
GCCCGAAGGCGCGCGGTAGGGCATGATCTGAACGGTAGTGCCGATTTGTTACGGAAAGGCAAACTTTACCAATGAAATCCCGGGGCCCAATCGCGCGCGAAGCGGCAGAAGAGCTGGCGATTCAGGCGCTTACCTTCATTGCCGGAGACGCTCAACAGCTTGGGCGATTTCTGGCCATTACCGGAATCGGCCCCGAGCAGATTCGCGCCGCCGCCCGGGAACCGGGGTTTCTTGCCGGCGTGCTGGACCATGTCGCCTCGGACGAAAAATTGCTCACCGCTTTTGCGGCCGAAACCGGCTTCGCTCCCGATGACGTCGGCAAGGCGCAGGCAGCGCTGGGCGGCAAACCCTGGGAGCGCGAGGTGCCGTGAGCACGGCCTTCTGCCGCGACTGCCTGACGAACGTACCGGAGAAAGGTGTGCGCTGCCGCGCCTGTGGTTCACCGCGCGTCGCCCGACACCCCGAGATCGCGACATTGACGATCGCGCATATCGATTGTGACGCGTTCTACGCAACGATCGAAAAGCGCGACGATCCATCTTTGGTCGACAAGCCCGTCATCGTCGGTGGCGGCAAACGCGGGGTCGTCGCGACGTGCTGCTACGTTGCACGCACCTACGGCATCAAATCGGCCATGCCGATGTTCGAGGCCCTGCGGCGCTGTCCGGTTGCCATGGTGATCCGGCCGAACATGGCAAAATACGTCAAGGTCGGACGCGAGGTGCGCGCCACCATGGCGGAACTCACGCCCTTGGTCGAGCCGATATCGATCGACGAGGCATTTCTCGATCTCACCGGCACCGAACGCCTGCACGGCATGAGCGCGGCCAAAGCGTTGGCGCGTTTTGCGGCACAGGTCGAACGCAACTTCGGCATCACCGTCTCGGTCGGCCTGTCGGCAAACAAGTTTCTGGCCAAGATCGCCTCCGACCTCGACAAGCCGCGCGGTTTCGCGGTGCTGGGACAGGCGGAAGCCGCAGCGTTTTTGGCGCCGAAGCCGGTCGGCTTCATCTATGGGGTCGGCGCGGTGAGCGCGGCAAAGCTTTCCGCCGACGGCTTTCGCCTGATTGGCGACCTGCAGCGCGCGGACAAGACCGACCTGATGCGCCGCTACGGCGAAGAAGGCCAGCGGCTATGGCACCTCTCGCGTGGGCTCGACGGACGCAGGATAAATCCCGACCGCGAAACCAAGAGCGTTTCCGCCGAAACCACATTTGAATGCGACATCGGCGAATTCCGGCCCCTTGAACAATACTTGTGGGACCTGACCGAACGGGTCTCCTCGCGACTCAAGGCCAACGGGCTCGCCGGCTCGACCGTCACGCTCAAGCTCAAGAGTGCGGACTTCAAAATTCGCACTCGCGCGCATTCACTCGGCCATCCGACGCAATTGGCGTCGCGGATATTCGCGGCAGGACGCGATCTGCTCAATCACGAGATCGGCAGCACCAAATATCGCCTGATCGGAATCGGCGTGAGCAGCCTGGGGGATTCGACCGGCGACGACCTCTCCGATCTGATCGACCGGCGCGCCGCGGGAGCAGAACAGGCCGTCGATCGCCTGCGGCAGAAATTCGGCCGCAACGCCGTGGTCAAGGGCATCGCGCTCGATCAGGACGACTAGGCGCGGAAATTCAGGGACAGGGCTTGGTGTTCTTGATGTCGAGCGACGTCATTTCGCCGCTAATGCTGAAATCCGAATAATTGAGCATCAGCGCACGCGAAATACCATTCTCGTAAAGCTCGAACGAAATGGCGTAAGTCGGTGTCTGCTCACCACTTTGCTGCTGCTTGCTATTTTCCTGTTCGAAATAGCTGACCGTTACCGGCCAGCGCGTGAGCTTGGCAAGAATCGGCTGTGAGGCCGTCGCGTCCGTGGGCGGCTTCTCGCCCGGCGCGATCGGCCGGCCGATGACGGTGAGCGTGTTGTAAACTTTCTCACCGGTTTCAGATCCGTCAAAAACCGGAAACTCGAGCAGCGACTTGCCGGCGCGCGCAGCTTCGATGATCCGGCGCATGTGCTCGGTCGGAAAGACCGCCGACGACGGGATGACGAATTTCTTGTCCTTCGGCTTGCTCAAGCTCACGGTCACGGTCTTCGTCTTGCGGTCGGCATGACCGTCGACCGAGTCGACCTTCTGTTCGTCCAGAAGATTTTGCGAACTGAAGCGGAATTTGGTCGCGCCGGCGTCCTCCCAGGTCGTGGAGCGCAAATCGCTCATCGTGCTCTTGCCCTCCCCGGAGTCGAGTTCGGACACCTGCCGAAACTGCAACTGATAGCCTTCGCAGGAATTGCCGGAGAAATCATAGAGAATGCGGCCGCGCACCCCGTCGATCCCGCGCGTGCCCCGCGAGTGGGAAAGCTTGAGATCGTAAATCGCCCGGTGCGGCGTGAGAAAAACCTTGTCCGCGCGCGGTCCCGCCAGGTCGGCATGAGGCGCTGCGAAAGCCGGATAAAGCGATACCGCGGCAATGGCTACCATCGCACCCCACAACAGAGGTCGGGTTGCATTGCCGTGCGTGATCATCAAATTCAGCCTCCGCAGCAAGACGCGCATGTATGGGCAGGATCGCGGCAAGATAGAGGCCGAATCCGCTGCCAGCAATGGCGTTCAAGCCGTCGACCGCTTGCGCACAGAGGGCGGATCGGCGAAGAGAAGCCATTGCCAGAAGGAGGACGTCATGGTCGGAACAGTCGAGAAAAAACTCGCAGAACAAGGCATTTCACTGCCGACGCCGGCAACGCCGATGGCCAATTACGTCCCTTTCGTCCGCAGCGGCAACGTGGTGACCGTTTCCGGTCAGGTCTGTTACGGCGACGGCGGCAAACTGGTGGCCCAGGGCCGCCTCGGCGACAACGTATCGATGGAGGATGGGCAAAAGGCCGCCCGTGCCTGCGCCGTCAATCTGCTGGCCCAACTCAAGGCCGCGCTTGGCGATCTCGACAAGGTGACACGCGTAATCCGGCTCGGTGGTTTCATCAATTCCGCCCCAGGCTTTACCGACGGGCCGAAAGTGATGAACGGTGCATCCGACCTGATGGTCGCCGCGTTCGGCGACAAGGGGCGCCATGCCCGCTCCACTGTCGGCGTTGCCGCATTGCCTGCCGATGCTGCCGTGGAAGTCGAAGGAACATTCGAGGTCGCCTGAATTCCGATGTCCGGGCTCGATTGGCTCACCGCACGCCCGCTGGCGCATCGTGGTCTGCACGACGCCAAAGCCGGCGTGATCGAGAATACGCCCACCGCCATCCGCGCTGCGATCGACGGCGGCTGTGGCATGGAACTCGACCTGCAAATCACTGCCGATGGCGAAGCGGTGGTGCATCACGACGACGCCTTCGGCCGGTTGACCGAAGGCAGCGGGCGGCTGGCCGATATGACGGTCGCCGCGATCAAAGCGGTATCATTCAAGACGACAACCGATCGCATCATCACGCTGCGCGAATTATGCGCGCTGGTTGCCGGGCGCGCGGCCATGGCGCTGGAACTCAAGAGCCGCTTCGACGGCGATTTGCGGCTCGCCGCGCATGTCGCGCAGGTTCTTTCCAGCTACAGCGGCCCCGTGGCCGTGATGTCATTCGATCCCGATTTGATCGAGGCGGTGCGGATGGCTTCGCCGGCGCTCGTGCGCGGCATCATCGCCGAACGTCACTATGAATGGGCCCCGTTTTCGTCTGCAATGAAACGGCGACTGGCATTTCTGTTGCACGCCAACCGGACGCGCCCGCAATTCATCGCTTACGCGGTGCATGATCTACCGGCAGCTGCGCCGCTGATCGCGCGCAATGTGTTCGGCCTGCCATTGCTGACCTGGACGGTGCGAACCGCCGAAGATCGCCGGATAGCGGCCCGCTATGCCGACCAGATCATCTTCGAGGGGTTCCGGTCGTGAGAATTTGAACGGCCTACAAGGAGCAGCAAGACGGCCGAGGGGTTAACCCCGGTGAAAAGCGAGGTCCCCATGCGCATCACGGCAATTGCGGCAGCGGCCCTGTTTCTCGGCACTGCCGGAGCAGCCGATCCGGCACTGACCATGACCGCCCAGGCGCGCGATGGAATTGCCGCCACGACGCAGCTTGCCGCGGCCTCCACCAAGCATCACCGCAAAGCGCGCCGTCACATCGACCAGGCTGAATCCGGCGGGCAGATTGCCTGTACGCCGATTGGCTGCGGCCGCATTCCGCGAAACTGCCATCCGACGACGGCCTACTATCCTGACGGAACCCCAACCGGCTATGACGCGGTGGCGTGCCGCTAGGGTGTCCCAGCCGCCCCCTGGCCGATGACCACCGAACCATTTCGGGCATAAAGTCGGGCTAGAAAGCCTCAGCCTTCATGACCGAAATCCAGATTCGCATTCGTGTTCTGCAATCGCTGGCCGACGTACCCGCCGAGACGTGGGATCGTTGCGCCGGCGCGGTTCAGCACGCCAATGCAGCCAAGCGCTCCTCAGTCGACCTTAAACCAACACATGAGGATAACTTTTCCACAGAGTTATCAACACGAGGATATCCAGACAATCCATTCGTATCTCATGATTTTCTATATTCGTTGGAACGGTCTGGCTCGGTCGATGGCCGGACCGGTTGGCAGCCCCGGCATCTGGTCGCCGAGACGACCGACGGTGCCGTTGTCGGCGTCGCGCCTTGCTACGTAAAAACCCACTCGCAGGGCGAATATGTTTTCGATCAAGGCTGGGCGGAAGCTTTCGAGCGCGCGGGCGGCGATTACTACCCCAAACTGCAAGTGGCGGTGCCGTTCACGCCGGTGACAGGCCCGCGGCTGCTGGCGCAACCCTCCCCGATGGCCGGCGCGGTACGCGGCGCACTCGCTGACGCGCTCACCGAGATCACCACCGCAAACAATCTATCCTCCGCTCACGTCACGTTTCTCACCGAAGCCGAATGGCGAATGCTCGGTGCCCGCGGCTTTCTCCAGCGCACCGACCAGCAGTTTCACTGGGAGAACGATGGCTACACCGACTTCGACGATTTTCTCGGCCGGCTGGCCTCACGCAAGCGCAAGGCAATCCGGCGCGAACGCAAGGACGCGATTGCCCCGGGCATTGAGATGCACTGCCTGACCGGCGCCGACCTGACCGAAGAAGCGTGGGATGCCTTCTTCGCTTTCTACATGGAGACGGGATCGCGCAAATGGGGACGGCCCTACCTCACACGCAAGTTCTTTTCGCTGGCCGCCCAGACCATGGCCGATCGCATTCTGCTGGTCATGGCCAAGCGCGCCGGGCGCTGGATCGCCGGCGCGATTAATTTCCTCGGAGCCGACACGATCTATGGACGCAATTGGGGTGCCATCGAGCACCACCCCTTCCTGCACTTCGAGGTCTGCTACTACCAAGCCATCGATTATGCGATCCGGCACGGATTCAAGCGGGTCGAGGCCGGAGCGCAAGGCGAACACAAGCTTGCCCGCGGCTACCTGCCGAGCACCACCTATTCGGCCCACTTCATTGCCAATCCGGCCTTGCGGCGGGCTGTCGCCGACTACCTCAAGCGCGAGCGGGCCTATGTGGACGCGGCCGGCGAAGAACTTGCGGCGGCCGCGCCATTCCGCAAGGATTTGGTCGAGTAGCCTCTGAATCCCCGAGGACCGGACAATGCCGAACTACGATCCGAACAACATCTTCGCCAAAATCCTGCGCGGCGAACTGCCTTGCTACAAGGTCTATGAAGACGACAAGGTTCTCGCCTTCCTTGACATCATGCCGCGCACGCCGGGTCACACGCTGGTGCTGCCTAAAGCGCCGGTCCGCAACATGTTGGACGTTTCCGCCGACGACATGCTGGCGGTGATGGCGGCGGCGCAGAAGATCGCCAAGACGGCGATGAAGGTGTTCGAAGCCGACGGCATCACCATTCAGCAATTCAACGAAAGTGCCGGCGGTCAGGTGGTCTTCCACCTGCATGTGCATGTCATTCCGCGCAAGGCGGGCGTCGCGATGAAGCCACCCGCGAGCGAAAAGGAAAAGCCGGACATTCTTGCCGAGAACGCAAAGAAGCTCGCTGCCGCGGTTTCCTCTTTCTAGGTAAACAAGTAGCCGCCCGCGAGTAACGCGACCTCGCCGACCAGCACGCCGACAAATACCGAGCGCCTCACCGCCAGAAACGCGCCAAAGCCGCACGTTGCCGCTCCAATGCGCACGGCGAGCGGAATGTTATCGAGCGCGCCGCTTGAGAACACGATCAATTTTGCAATGACGCCGGCAATGATCGCCGTCGCCACCGCCCGCGACCACACGACCAATTCAGAATCCTCGTTGAGTCCACGCGCCAGCACCAGGCCCAGCACGCGCCAAATTTCATTCGGCAGGAACCCGACCAGCACCATCAGCAGATAGGGCCAGAGTTCGGCGAGCGCGGCGTTCATTTCATTGCCCTGCGCAGCCGGTGAACCCCATAAGCAATGGTGCCGCCGCCGACGCCCGTCCACATCAGATCGAGGCCGACGTGATTGACGATCAGTACCGGCCCGATGACGAGGCCGAGCCCGAACGCGAGCCGGTCGACCAATTCGCGGCTGTTGCGCGCGGTCGACGTCAGGAATGACATCGGCGTGAGGAACAATAGCGTGCCGGCAAGCAGTGGCGGCAGACGAGCAGCAAGATAGAAGCCGACAAATCCGAACGCAGTCGCGGTTGCCATGTAGCCGACAGCAATGCCGTTACAGAACGCCACCCGGCGCTCACGCGGCATCGACGGCAACAGCCGCAGTGACTCAACCCACATGCTGACGGACGTGAAGTGCGTCGGAAGCAGAAGATCGCGCGTGCGCACAGACGGCCCACGCAAGAGGGGTAACAGCGCGACAACCATTGGAAATAGCCGGATTGCGCTCAGCGATACCGCGATCGCAATCTCGATCAGCGCAGATCCGCTGCCGAGGGAAGACATCAAAATCACTTGCGCCGGCGCGGCCCAGACCAGCACCGTCGACACCGCCAGCCACCATGCAGGGAATCCAAAATCGTGAGCGAGCGCACCCATGCCGACGTAAGTGCCGGCCAATACCAAAAAAAATACCGACGTCAGCGCCGACTTCACGCCGTCAAAGAACGGGCGCGCGGGAGAAACGGCTGAGTCGGGATTTGCGGTCATCGGAACGGCCATCCTGTCTCATAGCCGCCGCACCGGCGCAACGGTAAGCGGGTGCCGTCCTGCCATGCGTGCCTGAAAGCCCGCCTGGAAAATGCGAAGGCCGGACCAACCGGCCCGGCCCCACGCATCAGCATTGCCTTACATGTTATGCCTTGACCAACGGTACCTTCGGTACCGAACTGCGCTTGCCGCCATCGCCTTTGGGTCGTGGCCGCGGTGAGCGGCGTTTTGCTTTGACGCGTGGCGACGCCGGCAACTTCTCCGCCTTCGGCGTCACCGGGCCTTCCAGGAATTGGAAGCCAAGCTTGTCGCGGCCGTTTTCGTCCTTGTCGACAATCACGCGCACATGCCCGCCGTTCTTGAGGTGCCCGAACAACACTTCGTCGGCGAGCGGTTTCTTGATGTGCTCCTGGATCACGCGGGCCATCGGCCGCGCGCCCATCAACTCGTCGTAGCCGTTGGCGATCAGCCAGCGCGAGGCCTCCTCCGACAGTTCGATGGTGACGTTACGGTCGCCAAGCTGCGCCTCAAGTTGCAGCACGAACTTCTCCACGACCTTGGCAATGATCTCCTGCGACAGGTGCGCGAAGGTAACGATGGCGTCGAGCCGATTGCGGAATTCGGGCGCGAACATCTTGTTGATTGCTTCGATATCGTCGCCCTGCCGCTTGTTCTGCGTGAAGCCAAAGGCTGCACGCGCCATGTCCGCCGCACCGGCATTGGTGGTCATGATCAGGATGACGTTGCGGAAATCGACCTGCTTGCCGTTGTGATCGGTAAGCTTGCCGTGATCCATGATCTGCAACAGCACGTTGAACAGATCCGGGTGCGCCTTTTCGATTTCATCAAGCAGCAACACGCAATGCGGATGCTGATCGACGCCGTCGGTGAGCAAACCGCCCTGGTCGAAGCCGACATAGCCCGGCGGCGCGCCGATCAAGCGCGATATCGTGTGCCGCTCCATGTATTCCGACATGTCGAAGCGGATCAATTCGACGCCGAGCGACTGCGAAAGCTGCTTGGCAACTTCGGTCTTGCCGACGCCAGTGGGACCGGAGAACAGGTAGCAGCCGATCGGCTTCTCCGGCTCGCGTAAGCCCGCACGCGCGAGCTTGATCGATGCGGCAAGGGACTCGATCGCCTTGTCCTGGCCGTAAACAACCGTCTTGAGCGTCTGTTCGAGATGCTGGAGCACGGCGGCGTCGTCCTTGGACACCGTCTTGGGCGGTATCCGCGCCATCGTGGCGATCGTCGTTTCGATCTCCTTGATGCCGATCGTTTTCTTGCGCCGGCTTTCCGGCAGCAGCATTTGCGCCGCGCCCGACTCGTCGATCACGTCGATCGCCTTGTCCGGCAGCTTGCGATCGTGGATGTAGCGCGACGACAGTTCCACCGCCGCCTTGATGGCTTCGTTGGTGTATTTGAGCTTGTGATAGTCCTCGAAATACGGCTTGAGGCCGCGCAGGATTTCAATCGCATCCGGCACGCTCGGCTCGTTGACGTCGATCTTCTGGAAGCGCCGCACCAGCGCGCGATCCTTCTCGAAATACTGGCGATATTCCTTGTAGGTGGTCGAGCCGATGCAGCGGATCGTGCCGCCCGCAAGCGCAGGCTTGAGCAGATTCGATGCATCCATTGCGCCGCCGGAAGTCGCGCCCGCGCCGATCACGGTATGGATTTCGTCGATGAACATGATCGCCCCGGGATAGGCCTCGATCTCCTTGATCACCTGCTTCAGCCGTTCTTCAAAATCGCCGCGGTAACGCGTGCCGGCGAGCAGCGTACCCATGTCGAGCGCGAACACGGTCGCGCTCTTGAGCACGTCCGGCACTTCGCCGTGGATGATGCGGCGCGCGAGCCCTTCCGCAATCGCAGTCTTGCCGACGCCGGCCTCACCGACGAACAACGGATTGTTCTTCTGCCGGCGGCAGAGCACCTGAATGGTGCGGTTGATCTCCGCATCGCGGCCGATCAGCGGATCGATCTTGCCGTCTTTGGCCTTCTTGTTGAGGTTGACGCAATAAGCATCAAGCGCGTCACCCTTTTTCTTCGGCTCGTCGCCGCTCTTGGTGTCGCTTTCTTCCTCCGCGCCACGAACGGGACGCGACTCCGTCAAGCCCGGCCGCTTGGCGATGCCGTGGCTGATATAGTTGACCGCGTCGTAACGCGTCATGTCCTGCTCCTGCAGGAAATACGCAGCATGACTTTCGCGCTCGGCGAAGATCGCGACCAGCACATTCGCGCCCGTCACCTCTTCCCGGCCGGAGGATTGCACATGGATGACCGCGCGCTGGATCACGCGCTGGAAGCCGGCCGTCGGCTTGGAATCTTCCGCCCCATCCGTGATGAGATTTTCGAGCTCGGATTCAAGATAGGCCGTCAGGCTGCGCTTGAGCTTGTCGAGATCAACATTGCACGCGCGCATGACGGCGGAAGCATCCTGATCGTCAATAAGTGCAAGCAGCAAATGCTCGAGCGTGGCGTATTCATGGTGCCGCTCATTGGCAAGCGCCAATGCTCGGTGCAACGATTGCTCAAGGCTGCGCGAGAATGTGGGCATTAGGTTTTCGCTTCCATTTGTATCAGGCGCTCCCCCGCTCTCACTTCTTTTCCATGACGCATTGCAGAGGATGTTGGTGCTTGCGCGCGAAGTCCATCACCTGCGTCACTTTGGTCTCAGCCACCTCGTATGTATAGATCCCGCACTCGCCAATCCCATGGTGGTGCACATGCAGCATTATGCGTGTGGCGGCCTCATGATCCTTGCTGAAGAAGCGCTCCAGCACATGCACCACGAATTCCATCGGGGTGTAGTCGTCATTCAATATAAGCACGCGGTACATATTCGGCCGCTTGGTCTGCGGCTTCGTCTTGGTGATGACCGCGGTTCCGGGGCCACCGGGCTCCCCTTTCCGCTTGCGGTCGTCGTCAGCCATCCGTGCCGGCACATTGCCGGTCGTCGGTTCTGCCGGGAAGATTTTGGCAATCACGGTCATGGCGTCGGCGTCGTGGGGTGTCGTCGTCGGTTTATTCATATGGCCGCACCAGCTGCTGCCAGCGACCATCATAAAGTCCGGACCGAGGCCATTCCAAGTCGGGAGTATGCCCCGTTCCGGGACAAATGACGCCTTTTCCCCGGTAAATCGGTATTGCACAGATAGCGACTGGTTTACGGAACACAACCCGGTCACCCGCAAAACGGCGGCGAATTTTCCCCAAATTCCGCGCGCTTTTCTCACGAATGCTCAAAGCATCGCAGCCATTCTACGGGCCGTTACGTAAGGGGTTTTTCATTCAGGAACCGTTGCCATGCTCATGTCGCGCTTCGTCAAAAATTGCCGGGGCGGTATAGCGCCGCTGCTGGCATTGTCCGTAGTTCCACTGATGACCGGCGTCGGGGCCGCCATCGACTACACCCGTGCCAACACGGCCCGCTCGGCTCTCCAGACTTCGCTCGATGCCACCGCCTTGATGCTGTCGAAGAACGCCACAACCGAAACGGCGGCACAGTTGCAAACGGAGGCAACCAACTACTTCGGCGCGCTATTCACACGGCCAGACGCCAAGAACGTCACGGTCAAGACGACATATACGTCTACCGCTGGATCGCAGCTGCAGCTTACCGGCAGCGCAACGGTCAGCACGACGTTCATGCGTATCGCAGGCTTCGATGAAATAAATATCAGCGCCTCATCGACGGCAAAATGGGGCAACACCCGGCTTCGCGTCGCACTGGTACTCGACAATACCGGATCGATGGCCGACGACGGCAAGATGGACGCACTCATCACCGCGTCGAAAAATCTTTTGACGCAGCTTCAGAGCGCCGCGGTGACCGACGGCGACGTCTATGTGTCGATCATTCCGTTCAGCAAGGACGTGAACGTCGACCCGGCCAATTACCAGGCGTCGTGGCTTCGCTGGGATCTATGGGAGGCAGCAAACGGGACGTGCAGCAAGTCGTCCCGCACGACACAATCGAGTTGTCTTTCGCACAGCGGCACCTGGACGCCTGCCGATCACACCACATGGAATGGCTGCGTCACCGACCGCGACCAGAATTACGACACGACCAACGACGCTCCGGTTGCAGGCAGCACGCTGTATCCTGCCGAGCAATATAGTTCGTGCGCGGCCCCGTTGATGGGACTGAGCTATGATTGGACGGCGCTAAGCGCGAAAATCGGTTCCATGAAGCCGAATGGCAACACCAACCAGGCGGTCGGCCTGCAAATGGGCTGGCAGTCGTTGACAGCCGCGCCTTTCACGATCCCAGCCACGGATCCAAACTACCAGTACCAGCAGGTCATCATTCTGTTGACCGACGGCCTGAATACTGAGGATCGCTGGTATTCAAGCCAATCGTCGATCGACACGCGCGAAAGCAAGACCTGCACCAACATCAAGAATGCCGGCATCACGCTCTACACGGTGCAGGTCAATACCGGCGGAGACCCGACATCGACGATGCTCCAGAACTGTGCGAGCAGCAAAAGCAAGTTCTTCCTGTTAACCTCGGCCGACCAGATCGTGACGACCTTCGGCCAGATCGGGACGGCCTTGTCCAATCTGCGATTGTCGATGTAACCGCGAGAACGACCGGTTTTCGTGCCGCCGTTTGCCAAGCATTAGGCATAGCGGCGGCACGATACGGTTAATCAGACTGTAAGCGTTTTTATTCAATCGTTTTTACCCCGCTTTCACACCCCCCGCATACGGTTGAGCACACTCAACGAAACTATCCTGCGGGCAAGTCGATGAGCACACGTACCCTTCTTTCGCA
This sequence comes from Pseudolabrys sp., assembly GCA_049793875.1. Taxonomy (GTDB): domain Bacteria; phylum Pseudomonadota; class Alphaproteobacteria; order Rhizobiales; family Xanthobacteraceae; genus Pseudolabrys. The sequence goes on from JBARCH010000159.1 coordinate 11,901, forward strand.
TCTCGGCCGAAAGCTGCGCGAATTCCAGTCCGCGCGCGCGGGCAATGTCGCCCTGACGTTCGCGCTTGCGACGCTGCCGATCATCGGCGCGGTGGGCGCGGCGGTCGATTACAGCCACGCCAATTCGGTCAAGGCCGCGTTGCAGTCCGCGCTCGATTCCACCGCCCTCATGATTTCGAAAGAATCCACGACCGACACCGCCGACGCGTTGCAAACCGACGCCGTCAAATACTTCAAGGCGATGTTCACGCGGCCGGAAGCCAAAAACGTCACGATCACCGCCACCTATTCGACGACCGGCGGATCAAACGTGGTGATCAACGGCACCGTGGACGTGCCAACGAGCTTCATGGGGATCATGGGCTTCAATTCGATCACCGTGAGCAGTTCGGCCACCGCCAAGTGGGGTTCGACACGGCTGCGCGTCGCCCTTGTGCTCGACAATACCGGGTCGATGGCTGATAGCGGCAAGATCGACGCGCTCAAGACGGCGACCGCAAGTCTTTTGACGCAGTTGCAGGGCGCGGCAACGAATGACGGTGACGTTTACGTCTCGATCCTGCCGTTCAGCAGGGACGTAAGGGTCGATCCCACCAATTACACGACCGACTGGGATAGCTGGATCCAGTGGGATGACGGAACCGATTCCTCGTGGGATGGCGCCAATGGTACCTGCAGCAAATCGGGCTATTCGCCACGCAGCAGATGTACCGCGCAGAGCGCCTGTTCGATCTCCGGCTACAACAGCCAGAACAGTTGCACGTCCGCGGGCACTTGCTCGATCTCCGGCAACAATAGCCAGAGCAGTTGCACGTCGGCGGGTACATGTTCATTGTCCGGATATAGCAGCCAAAGCTCCTGCACGAACGCAGGCGTCTGTTCGAATGCCGGCGAAACAAGCCGGAGTAGTTGCACGGGCAACAAAGCCTGCTCTAACTCGCAATACACGTCGCAAAACCGCTGTACGTCGCACGGCGGAACCTGGGGCTACGGGACGTGGAGGTCCGGCACCTGGACCGCGGGAGCCTGGACGCCAGGCGTCTGGACGGCTGCCAAATGGACGCCAAACGCTCACTCGACCTGGAACGGCTGCATAACGGATCGCGGCAACAGCTCGGGTCCCGTGTCCGACTACGACCGCCTGGTAACCGAGCCGAGCACCAGCATCGCCGCAACGATGTTTCCAGCCGAACAAAACAGCCTGTGCTCGGGCAAAAACCCGCTGCAGGTGATGACGGAAATGAGTTACGACTGGGCATCGATGGCGACGGAAGTCACCAACATGCAACCCAACGGCGCCACAAACCAGCCGATCGGACTGGTATGGGGCTGGCAGTCACTGGTTGGTGGTGGCCCCCTTACCGCTCCGGCTCTGGATTCCGCTTATACATACCAGCAGGCCATCATCCTGCTTTCCGACGGTTTGAACACGCAAGACCGCTGGTACGGAAACGGCTCCAGCACCAGCACGTCGGTTGACTATCGAATGTATGACACGAGCGGGAACGGCACCTGTGCCAACATCAAGGCTGCCGGCATCACGATCTATACGATCCAGGTCAATACGGGCGGCGACCCGACGTCGACGCTGCTGAAGAATTGCGCCAGTTCTTCCGACAAGTTCTTCCTGCTGACCTCGGCGGATCAGATCGTGACAGCGTTCAACGCGATCGGCACAAACCTCACAAAACTTCGCGTCGCAAAGTAAATCTGTCCGACAAATAAAAAGCCCGGCCTCAACCGGCCGGGCTTTACTGTCTCTCGACGCGGACGAAACGCTACTGGCGCATCGCGAGCTACTTACTTCGCTTTCGCCATCAAGGTTTCAAACGGCTTGTAAGCTTCCTTGGCGAAATCCGTGTAGAGGCTGCCGAGCTTGGAAGCCTCCGCAACAAAGCCCTCGTAGGCGGTCTTGGCGTAATCGTTCTGCACTTCGATCGCCTTCTCCAGCGACTTCACGCCGAAGAGCTTCTCCAGCGCGGCGGTGCCATCTTCGAAGGCCTTCTTGGAGTAGTCCGCGACCTCGACTGCAATCGCCTGGCCGCTCTTCGACAGAGCGCCCATCGACTTCAGGGCGATATCGACGTTTTCTTTGCCAACCTGTTGGAGGTCCTCAAAATTCTTGACCATTGCACATCCCTTTTCCGACCCGTAACCGGGGGTCTCGCTGCAAGTCGCTGAACCCAGCTTCACCGGCTCATATCGAAACTTATATTGCATTGCACAATAATGTCAAGAAAATTATTGCAATGCAAAAATAAGCCTAAATTTCAACGCATTGGCTTAACAACTTGTAAACCGCGTTCCCCTACCGTCTTAAACTTGTGCACTTGCGGGATGGCGGACCGTTACACGGGCCGGCACTATTTTTGTTTCAAAAGGGAGTCGGGGGAAGCGATGTTGCGTGCGGGGACCGCGGGCCGTCTTGCTCTGCGCGGAAGCGCCTTGGGACTGGTCTCTCTTTTGGCCATATCGGCATTCGCCTCCAATGCGGACGCCCGCTCGCGGCGCCACCATCGCCATCGCGCCGCCGTCGCCCAACAGCCCTACCAGCCGTCCACCGCTTCGATCGTTGTCGATGCCAACACCGGCGCGGTGCTGGAACAGAACAACGCCGACAGCCTGCGCCACCCGGCATCGCTGACCAAGATCATGACGCTGTACCTGCTGTTCGAACGGCTCGACGCGGGCAAGATCAAGATGTCGACCGAGATGGAAGTCTCGCCGCATGCTGCCTCAATGGCGCCCTCCAAGCTCGACCTCAGACCGGGCGAAACCATCAAGGTTGAAACCGCGATCAAGGCAATCGTGACCAAATCGGCGAACGACGTCGCCGTTGTTGTGGCCGAAGCACTCGGCGGCAGCGAGCCGGAATTCGCCAGGATGATGACCGCCAAGGCGCACGCGCTTGGCATGATGCACACCACTTACGTCAACGCGTCGGGCCTTCCCGACGAACGCCAGATCACCACCGCGCGTGACGTGGCGCTGCTCGGCCGCGTCATCCAGGATCGTTTCCCGGAATATTATCACTACTTCTCGACGCGCGTTTTCGAATATCGCGGCCATGCGATCCGCAATCATAATCATCTGCTCGGCGCGGTCGACGGCGTTGACGGCATCAAGACCGGCTACATCCACGAGTCGGGGTTCAATATCGTAACATCAGTGCACCGCGGCCCGCGTCACATCGTGGCGGCGGTGTTTGGCGGGCGCACCGCGAGAATTCGCGATGCGCATATGCGCGACCTCATCGACGAATATTTCCAGCGCGCTTCCATCAAAAAGACGGAGCCGCTGGTGGCCGACAACAAGGCAAGCGAGCCGGCGCATAAAGAAAAAGAGCGCGCCGTTGCAGCCGCGCCGTCGTCTGGTCCCGAACCGGGATCGACTGCGCCGATCAAGCCGATCGCCGTGAAAACCTTCGCGGTACGCGGGGGCTCGGTGAAGACGGCATCGCTGGCGGCCGCCGCGCCGCTGCCGAGCAACAAGCTTACGCCCTCATCAATTTCCAGCAACGCGTCCGTTACGACCGTGGCAACCGTGCCGCACGAACCACCGCCGCTCCCGCCGCCTCCCGGAGCAAAGCCCGGTGTGCTTGGCACCATGGCTGTGAAGGTCGCCTCCGCGGACAGCGAGGCGGCATCGACCACCGTTGCCGCGAAGTCGCACGGCGGCTGGATGATCCAGGTCGGCGCTTTCGACGAAGAGAGCGAAGCCAAAGACCGGCTCAACGATGTGAAGCGTAAAGTCGAGAGCGTGCTGGCGCACGCCGAGCCATTTACGGAACGGGTTGCCAAAGGGCGCAAGACGCTATTCCGCGCCCGGTTTGCCGGACTGGAAAAAGATCAGGCCGAAAGTGCCTGCAAAAACCTCAAGCGCAGCGACATCCCATGCATGTTGCTGAAGAACTGAGGGCGTAAACGTGACGGGGATCGATCAAACCGGGAGCCGCTGGTGGTGTTGTAAGGAGTACCTCAGCGATGTCGGCGAAGCAGAATCTCTTTGGCCTCGTTGATCCGAGCGGCCAGATACGTCGTCCCCCCTTGGTCGGGATGCAGTTTCTTCATCAGCGCCCGATGCGCGCTGGAGACGCTGTCGGCGCTCGCGCCCGGCTGCAGGCCAAGGATCTGATAGGCCTCCTGTTCCGTCATTTTGCCGCTCGACGTGGCCCCGCGCCCCGCTGCCGCGTCTCCCTGCGCGTGCTCACTCCAGCCGGGATCCCTGCGGTCAAGATACGCGACCAGTAGCGCACGGCTCTCTTCATCGATTTCGTTCAGCATCGCGGCCAGCGTCTTGATGTCGAGGCGCTCCAGCGCCATGCCTTGATGCCGCCCGGCTATAATCCGTCCGCGCATCTCGCCGCTATCGTGGTCGAGCTCCATCTCCACATAGGCCGAGCGCACGTGCGAGGTTTGTCCCGGCCGCTTTTGCGTGCGCGCACCAAAGCCCGCCGGACCGAACGGCAGCCAGCCAAGCAAGCCAAGACCGAAGGCGCCAAGCGGAACGGCCACGCCCAGTTCGCCGCGCAAACCTAAAAAGACCGCAAGCCCGACCGCCACCAGGCCACCACCGCCTTTGAGCGAGCGCGCGACAACCCGCGGATCGAACTTGGAGAACGCATTAAGTCCCCAAAGGACGATAACCAGCACCAATGCGCCAAGGACGAGTTCGGGCATGACTAGCGCAATTGCTGAAGCAGCTTGCGGGCGCCGTTACCGGGCCGCGTGGAGAGATCAGCCAGCGCCTTGATGCCACCGGCGGCATAAGCCGCGACCGCACGCAACAATTCACCAAGCTCATGCGCGGCACCGGTATCGAACCGGCAATAGGCGCCATGTGATAACCGCGCGATCTCGCGGTAGGCATTTTCGGCCACGGGGTCGGCACCCTCCTGGAACATGAATACCGGCATGCCGATGAGGCCCAGTTCACCCGCCGACTTGCAGAGATCGTCGATCGGCTCTTCCATCGCGTCGCCGACAAAAACGAGCGCCTGTACCTTCTGCCTGGCGTTCTCCTTGCGGGCATGGCTCAACACCTTGCCGATCTGGGTGTGGCCGCCACGGCAATCGATGCCCGACATCAGCGCGGCGAGCTTGTCGCTTTGTGCGACCCAGCCGGAGGCGCGGCATTCACCCAGGCCCCTGAAATAGACAAGCTGGATGTCGAGGCCGCCCGCGCTTGCCGCTTCACGGAACATGTCGGCCTGCAGGGCGCAGGCCGTATCCCATGTCGGCTGCCGGCTCATGGTCGCGTCAAGCGCGAACACCAGCCGGCCACGCTTGCCGCCTGCCGCAGCCGGCCCAAGCGAGCGCACGCGGTCGATGAACGCGGCGATCTCGGGGCGCGAAGATGCCGGCGCGGGTGCCTGGTCGGAGCGGTCTTTGCTCATGCGAAAAGTCTACACCAAGGCCAAGTTACGTCATATCGGCGCGTCATAACGCGCGCAGGCCTTACGTGGCGACTTGGAATGAGCCGGACAAGGCCGGCGACAGGTCAACGAAACCCTAGGCCGCCTCAACCGATGACGTCGTGGACCTGCAGCGGCTGATCCATGACCGAATACCATTCGGCCCGCGCGGCGGCGCGGCGCCTGCCGTTTTCCGACAGTGGCAGACGCAGCGTGTTGAGCAGCGCGATCACTTCCTCACGCGCGGTGACGTGCGACAGGCTCGGCCGCGTACCCAGCGTCGCCTCATCAAGATCGTCCAACGCGGTGAGGCCTCGCGGGAAAAATTCGCGGTAGACGACGCGCTCGGCGAAGCCGTCGATGCAACGGAAGCCCATGCGCTTCGACAACTCGTTGAGACCCTCGCCCACCAGGCGCTTGTTGCGCGAGCCCAAGGTTGACAGGCGGTTGCGCACGACGATCCAGTCGGTCAGGCGGCCGTCGACCAGCCGCCGCTGGCGGCGCGCCTCGCGCACCATTTCGGCGTAATGGCTCTCGCCGGTCACGCTGAAGTTGGTGGCATCGAGCGTACCAAGCACGTCGAAGTCGACGAAGCTGTCGTTGAGCGGCGTCACCAGCGTGTCGGCCATCGAATGGGCCAGACGCATCAGGTAAGTGTCGCTGCCGGGCGTATCCACCACGACGACATCGTGGGTGTGCTCGATCGCGCTGATGGCGGCGGAAAAGCTTGCGAATTCCTTTGCCTCGTTGGCGTCGAGCGACGAACTTTCGCCGCGCGCGACACAGTAATGCGTCGGCTGCTCGAGCTTGATGCCTGACCGCTCGGCCCAGGCGCGACGGTTCTCGATGTAATGCGTGAAGCTTTTTTGCCGCGAGTCGAGATCGATCGTGGCGACGCGCTGTCCGGCCTTCAGCAATGCGACCGCGATATGCAGCGCGGTGGTGGATTTACCCGAACCACCTTTCTCGTTGCCGAGAACGACAACATGCGCTGACTGCCGCGCTTTCTGGATTGATTGGATCAACATTGACGCGCCCTTTGACCCGCTAATTCTCAAATTATTTCCGCACTTTAGTCAAGTTTCGCCCGATTTAATCATTAATCCGGACATGGCCCGCCGCTTCCAGCTTTGATAGGTACTACCGGGGCTTTGAGACATTCAGCCAACGGGGCAAATATGGCTGCACCACGGGTTGTCCGAACGGTTCCTGCGCTGCGCGGCGCGATGGAGCTTTACCGCAAACGCGGCGACAACGTCGCCCTCGTGCCGACAATGGGCGCGTTGCACCGCGGCCATCTCGCGCTGGTCAGGCTCGCGCGCAAGCGTGCGCGCCGTGTCGTCGTGTCGATCTTCGTTAACCCAACGCAGTTTGCACCGAACGAGGACTTCGGCAGCTACCCCCGCCGTTTTGCAGACGACATCGCCGCGTTGAAAGCGGAAAAGGTCGAGATGGTTTGGGCGCCGTCCGCCGCAGTGATGTATCCGGAAGGCTTTGCAACGCGCATCGATCCAGCCGGCGCCGCCAAGGCCGGCCTCGAGGATAAATTTCGCCCGCACTTTTTCGGCGGCGTCGCGACCGTCGTCACCAAATTGTTCACGCAGGTTCAACCGGACTTCGCGCTGTTCGGCCAAAAGGACTACCAGCAGCTTCGCGTCGTCACGCAAATGGCGAAGGACCTCGATCTATCGGTAAAGATTGTCGGTGCGCCGACCGTGCGCGAGAAGGATGGCCTCGCCCTGTCGTCGCGCAACGTCTATCTCTCGGCGGACGAGCGGGCTGCGGCGCCGCTTCTCCATCGCGTCCTCAAGACAAGCGCCGGACGCATCAAGCGTGGCGATGCAATTGAGCGCGTGCTCGACGAAGGCCGCGAAGAAATCGCGGCATCCGGTTTTGCGCTCGACTATCTCGAGGCGCGCCATGCATTGACGCTCGCGCCGATTGTCGCGCGCAAGGACGGACCGATCCGTCTGCTGGCTGCCGCCAGGATCGGCAAGACACGTCTGATCGACAATATCGGCGTATAATTTTTCCCTCATTCCAAGACGCACGCGCGCCCCGGAATGACAGGAGCAAATTTCAAACAGCCAAGCTCCGCCGGCCCTATTCTTTTGACGGCGCGGGCGCGCCCGTATTCTCTCCCTGCCCTCCGCCCAACGCAGAGGGGATGGAGCGCCGAGCGGCGCCACATCAATTCAATCGCACCT
>JBARCH010000160.1:0-2325 GCA_049793875.1 Pseudolabrys sp.
CGAAGTCGCACATCTCGTCTTCAAGCTCCGGAAAAGCGCCGGCGTGCTTCACGCGGCCCTGTTCGTATAATTGCGCCACCGGTTCGGCGCGCAGCCACTTGCCGCGCGTCGCGCGCACCGCCGTCACCGGCACCGTGCGATCGGCCTCGCCGATCACCGCGCGCACCATGTCGCCGCCCTGATTGACTTCCGCCACCAGGCAATCGGCCCGCACGCGGCGCCACAACGCGATCGCCTTCATGGCCCAGCCCTGCGGCGAAAGACCCGACACTGTCTCGTCCGCGAGCACATAGATGATATCGCCGGCACGCCCGGCCGCGACCAGCCCGCAGGCGTCGGCGCCTTTCGTCGATGACGCCGGCGGATCGACCGCCACCACGATGCGCGACAATTTCAAGTCATTGGCCGGCGCGCTGATCCGGCAACCTTCCAGCATCGCACGCGACCACAGGGCGTCATTGCGCTCCTCGACGATCTCGCCCTCGATCTCCTGCCGGCCGAGCCGCGTGCCGCCGTAGCGTTTGAGAATCGTGTCGAGGAATGCCGGCGCGAGATTGAAAGCATTTGCCTGCGTCGAAGCGTGCGTCACCGCGGTCGCCGGATCGGCTTTCAGCCGCTTGATCAGTGCGATCGGCCGCGGCGTGGTGGTAATCACCTGCCGCGGCCGCTCGCCAAGGCGCAGCCCGAATTGCAACATGTCAAACGTAGATTCGGCTTGGCGCCACTTGGCGAGTTCATCGCACCACGCGGCAGAAAACTGCGGGCCGCGCAAACTTTCCGGCTGTTCCGCCGAGAAGGCCTGCGCCACCGCGCCATTCTTCCATTCGATCCGCCGCCGCGACGGAATCCATTGCGGCCGTTCCTCCGCCGTATGCACGGCCAGCAGGCCGGACACGCCCTCGATCATCACTTCGCGCACGTCATGTTCGGTTTCGCCGATGAGCGCGATCTGCGCGTTGCCATCGTTTTGCGCGACCTGCTTCACCCATTCGGCGCCGGCGCGCGTCTTGCCCGCGCCGCGTCCGCCGAGAATGAGCCAGGTCGTCCAATCGGCTTCCGGCACGCGCTGATGCTCATGGGCGAAAATATCCCAGCGGCGGCCAAACTCCGCGATCTCACCCGGATTGAGCCTCGCCAGAAAGCATGTCGCCCCCTTCGGCGATAATTTCTTCAAGTTTACGCGCGAGAGACCGCCGTAGTGCGTCGACGTCATGCGGGACGCTGTCGCTTGCTTCGTCATTTGCGTGACGGCCCCGCGCCTGTTGCGCCGTTTCCCGATTCATGTCGCGATTCATGTCACGATTCATGGCATCGACCGCGGTCAGCTCGCGAATGGTGCGCGCCAGCAGCGCAAGCGCACGCGCGTCCCTGTCACCCTGGTCGTCCTGCGTGCCGATACGCTTCTCGATTTCGGCAACCTGTCGCTCGGCCGACCGCATGATGCGGGCGATCACCGAGATACGATCACCGGCGCTGATGCGGACTTTCTTGACGATGCGCCGCTTGGGCAGCGGCGGCAGGCCGTCGCGCCCCGCGATCCAGCGGTAGAGCGCGTGGTGCGTCAGCCCGGTCGCTGCCCGGATAGCCGCGACAGACACGCCGTCGGCATACATCTGCCGCGCGCGCAAAGCTGCCGCTGGAATGTCGGTCATGGATGAAACGCGTGTTGCGATGAAGCCGCGCGGAGGCGCGGCTGTCAGTGAGACTTGAATCCGGCGATCGCGATGAGCGCGATGATCGCTACCATCAGGCTTGCGACCAGCACGGCGCGGGCACCTTCGCCGGCAATCGCGGCCGGCGTCTCGTTTGGCAAGGGGTTGTGCCGATCGTCGGCCATTACATCATCCTGCGCCGTCTGCGGGCGCGGGCCTAAGCAAAGAAATAGAGATACACGATCGCGAACACGACGATGATGGCGAGCGTGCTGATAACCAGCACAATGCTCCCGCCCTGGCCGGTGACGCCAGCCCGCGCTTCGGTCTTGGTTTCGACGATCTTACCGCGATTGCTATTTTCGTAGTCAGGCACCCGCATCTCTCCATCAAACGGCATGACGCACACCGTGACGCGGCCTGCCGCTCGGGTACAATGCGGCCTAACCCCAGACCGTTCCGGAATTTTTTGGATTATGCGCGCCGCCTTATGGCGCATCGGCTCCGCTTATGTCCCGCCGGACACAACTGTGAAGCATGGGCTATCTCTAGCGGGGCAGCGTCACGCTGTCAAGGAGTTTTTTCCTAGGATTATCTTCAGCGTCCGGAGCCGGTGGAAAACCTGGCGCGCGCGGGCGGATCATTCGCCGTCATCTACTGCGGCTTCCGGTAC
>JBARCH010000161.1:0-2863 GCA_049793875.1 Pseudolabrys sp.
GAATACGGGCGGCGGAGCGTTGGCTTGCCGTGCCGAAACGCTGCGGCGCGACGGCGGGCTGTTTGACAATTGAAGAAGGTGAGCGAAGCGGCGCAACGATCGCCCTACTTCGTCCGATGCAACCCGCGCACAAGTTCGCCGAGTTGCGAAATGCCATGCCCGATCTCGCGTTCCTGCGCGTCACGCGCGCTGCGCTCGAATCCGTCGGCCGCTTTCAATAGATGCTCGCGGGCAAAATCGACGCGCAGCCGGCTGGCGAGCGCACGGCACTCGCGCGCGCGGACGCGGCAGCGCTGGCTTTCGGGCACAAGGCTTGTCGGGACAAGTCTTGGTGGGACCAGACTTGGCGACGGCACGAGTTTTTGCGCGGGCATTGGCATGCGCTTTCAACTGCGCTGCGCCATATCGGTTCCCGAAGCCGGTCCGGCACGGCAAAACCCCCGTAAAACAGGCCCCGATAGATTGACGCGCAGGCCTCCATCTGGCATCCGCAACGCCTGTTTGACCGGAATCGCCGCCCCCGCAATGCCCGCCAAAAAATTGTTCCGCATCGGCCGCTCGCGCACCGGCCTCGGCCTCTTTGCCGTCGCGCCCATCAAGAACCGGCAATTCATCGTCCGCTACAGCGGCCCGCTGGTCGCCGCGAAAGTGGCCGACAGGCTCGAGCGCTACCGCCGCAACAAGTTCCTGTTCGAGGTCAACAAGCAGTGGTGCATCGACGGCACCACGCGCAAAAATCTCGCGCGCTACGTCAATCATTCCTGCCGGCCGAACGTCGACGCCGTCATCCGGCGCGGCACCCGGCGCGTCGATTACGTCGCCTCCCGCCGCATCAAGCCCGGCGAGGAGATCACGGTCGACTACGGCAAAGACTACATGGAGATGTTTTTCGAACGGGACGGTTGCCTGTGCGCGCCCTGCCGCAGGCGCCGCGCCAAGAAGCGCCGGGAGCAGCGCGAACTGCGCGCGCGCCGCGCCAAACGCAAAACGCGCCGCGCTGTCACGCGCCGCAAACGCAACCGCTGATCGGCGTCGCGGCTTGCCTCGGGCGGCCGCGCTCCTATCATGGTGATGGTGCCTCCGGACGCGGGAAACATCGCCATGAGGACATCGGCGGCCATCGCGGCGGCGTTTCTCACCGCCTGCGTCGTGTTGCCCACCGCAGCGCAGGCGCGCAGTTGCACGCAACGGTACAACCGCTGCGTCTCGGTCTGCATGACATCCGGCATCGGCCCGTCGCGCGGCGGCGGCATCACCCGGCCGATGTCCGCCGACGTCTGCCGCGCGCATTGCGGCGGCTGGGCGAAAGATTGCAAGCAGACCGGCTGCTTCAACGGCGACCTGCGCAAGTAATGCGGTCTGGTGAAACGCTGAGGCGGGCGGCCTTCACACCGCCCTCACCTTCCCGCATTCTCCCACCGCGCATTCCAGCGCCTTCCTGTCCCACGTCGCGAGATCGGCCGCCGCCGCGTACGTGCTCCGCAGGAATTCCATCAGCGCCGCGTCCGGGTCGCTGGCCGTGCGCACCGCATCGTAGGGCAACAGGAATTCGCCAAACTCCTTGCTGAAAAATGCCTGCGCCGGTTTCACGCGCGCGTTCGCGAACCCGTCCGGCGCCGGATAGGCGTAGGAATAAAACGCCGGATAATCGACCGGCCCGCCGCCGCCCGGCCAGAAGCCGGCGCTCGAGACTTCGTGCGAATAGGCTTCCTGCGCAACGTCGTCAGGAAGATTGGGCACCCCGCCGGGATGGCGGGGCGCGAGCCGGCCTGAAAAGCGCGTCACCGCCAGATCGAAACTGCCCCAGAAGAAATGCACCGGCGAAACCTTGCCGAGAAACGCGGTGCGGAAATGCGCCAGCACCTCGTTCGCGGACAGCAGCACGCGCCAGAAGCGGTTGGCGTAATCGCGATCGTAGGATTTGTGCGTGCGGTCCTGATCGAACGGAATGCAATCGGCGATCTCGTTCGGCATCGTGTTGATCGTGACCTTGATGCCGAGTTCGGCCAGCGCATTCATCACGTCGGCGTAGAATTCCGCCACCGGCATCGGCGCGAGCATGAGCTGGCGGAAATGGCCGTCACTTGTGCGCAGCCACAGCACATGGTCGATGAAATCGAAATCGATCTGGAAGCTGCGCGCGGCATACGGGATCGGCGACGTGGTGAGGCCGCGCGCGGTGACGTAAAGCGTGACGTGCCAGGAGTGATTGAGCCAGGGCGTCAGCGCCAGTCTTATCTTGCCGACGATCTGCGTCCACAGTTGCAGCGTGTCGCGCGTATCTTTCCACGCCGCGTAAGGCAATTCGGGCCAGCGTTCCGCGTTCGATGCCATGGCGCACTCCTCTGCCGCCCACGATATCCTCGTTGAGCCGCGCATACAAAAAACTGCTCCGGCCGGAGCCGGAGCAGCCTGATCGCAGCGGAATTATTGCCGCGAACCGCTATCGCTTAATGCTCGGCTTCGCCGCCGAGTTCGCCTTTATTGACGCCGTGGGACTTCACATCGTACCCGGGCGGGGCGCCTTTGTAGTTCTTCGGCACAAGCTTGCCGCCGGTGGCGGCCGAGCCACTCACCCCGGCACCCGTCGTCATGCGGCCCGTGTTGGGCGACGGATATGAGGGAACCAATTTTCGGCTTTGCCCCGTGTCGGCAGCCGCGTTGCGCCGCTGCCATGCACACGATACCGGTGGGCCAAGCGCTTTTCCATCTGCCCGCGCCGCAGTCCCCGTGCTAGCAACACCGGCCCGCCGCGGAGCCCATCAGTCCCTTGACCAGCGATAGCCTCGATCAGCGCGCTCCCGGCGCCCGCCCCCGCGCCGACCGCATTCCGCTCGGCATGCTCTATATGATGCTCGCGACG
>JBARCH010000162.1:0-3238 GCA_049793875.1 Pseudolabrys sp.
TTTCCCGCCGCCATGGTCTTGTAGCGATTTTCCATTTGCCACGATTGCGCGGCGCCCTTGGAAATCGTCGCGATCAGCTTCTCGATATCGAGACCTGATTTCTTCGCGAAATGGATTCCCTCCGCGAGACCCTGCACCAGGCCGGCGATGCAGATCTGATTGACCATCTTCGACAACTGGCCCGATCCCGGCTTGCCCAGAAGATTGCAGGCGCGCGCGTAAGCCGCGATCACCTTCTCGGCGCGCGCGAACGGTTCGGCATCGCCGCCGCACATCACCGTCAGCACGCCATTCTCGGCGCCGGCCTGACCGCCGGAAACCGGCGCGTCGACGAATTCGAAGCCGGCCTTCTTCGCGGTGGCGTGCAGCTCGCGCGCGATCTCGGCCGAGGCCGTGGTGTGATCCACAAACAGGGCGCCTTTTTTCATGCCGTCGAAAGCGCCGTTCGCTCCCAATGTTACTTCGCGCAGGTCGTTGTCATTCCCGACGCAAGCCATGACGAAATCCTGGCCCTCGGCCGCAGCCTTTGGGGTCGGCGCCGACTTGCCGCCATATTGCGCGACCCATTTTTCGGCCTTCGCCGCCGTGCGGTTGTAGACGGTAACGTCATGGCCGCCTTTATTCTTGAGGTGTCCGGCCATCGGGTAGCCCATGACGCCCAAACCCAAGAACGCTACCTTCGCCATCGTCCTGCTCCCTGGTCTTGTCTCAATTCGAGGATGTTGATCGCATAATATAGGTCATTGCGGCGCCGTCCGCGTCAACCACCCTTCGACGCATTGACCGGCTCGCCGCCGACCTTATGGTGACGTCCCTGCACGGCAAGGATGAGCGACATGGCGGTGACCAAGCAAGACGTTCTGGCGGCTCTGGCGAAAGTGCTGTCGCCTGACGGCGTGCCTTTGACGGAGGCACACGTGCTCTCCGATATCGTCGTGACCGACGGCAAGGTTTTTTACTCGATCACCGTGGATGCCGCAGCCGTCAAGGCGTGGGAACCGGTGCGCAAACAGGCCGAAGACGCAGCGCGCGCAATTTCAGGTGTGCAATCGGTGCTGGTGGCTTTGACGGCCGAACGTGCCGCCGGGGCAGCCGCACGCCCCGCCGCTCGTCCGCCCGCGCGCGCGCATGCGCATCCGGCCGACAAGGTGCAACCCGGCATTCCGGGCGTCGACAGCGTGATTGCCGTCGCTTCCGGAAAAGGTGGCGTCGGCAAATCCACTGTCGCGGTCAACCTGGCTTTGGGATTGCGCGCCCTCGGAATGAAGGTCGGCATATTGGACGCCGACATCTACGGTCCATCGCTGCCGAAACTGCTTGCGATCAAGGAAAAGCCGGAGACGATCGGCGGCACGCGTCTGAAGCCGATCGAGCGCTATGGCCTCACGGCGATGTCGATCGGCTTCCTCATCGACGAGGAAACGCCAATGATCTGGCGCGGGCCGATGGTCATGTCCGCGATAACGCAAATGCTGCGTGAGGTGGAGTGGGGCAAGCTCGACATCATGGTGGTGGACATGCCGCCCGGTACCGGCGACGCACAGCTTACGATGGCGCAGCAGGTGCCGCTGAAAGGCTCCGTCATTGTTTCAACGCCGCAAGACCTTGCGCTGGTCGATGCGCGGCGCGGCATTGCGATGTTCAAACGTGTGAATGTCCCGGTACTCGGCATCGTCGAGAACATGAGTTATTTCCTGTGCCCGAGTTGCGGCACACGCACGGATATTTTTGGCCACGGCGGCGCGCGCAAGGAAGCCGAGCGGCTGGGTGTGCCGTTCCTCGGCGAGGTGCCGCTGCATATGAGCATCCGCGAGAAGTCGGATTCCGGGCTGCCGGTGGTCGCGACGGAGCCCGAGGGCGCCCACGCAAAGGTCTTTCTTGAGATCGCAGCGAACGTCCGCGATCAGCTCAAGGGCGGCAAGGAGCGTGCGGCGCCCAGGATCGTGGTCGAAAGCTGAAGCTGCCACGGCGCTTTGGCGCTATCCGCTAGGCTCCGCAATAGCCCGGTTATTTTAGCATCTTGCGCCGGACAGGCGCGCGCAGCATTCTATCTGTCCGGCTTTGCGTGGCGCGGGGGTGTCGGGCAAGGCCCAACGAGATTCCAGAGGGAGGATAGCCACAATGAAACGTCGTGAATTTCTGAAAACCGCCGGCGTCGGGCTTGCCGCCAGCACGGCAGTAGCGGCGCCGGCGATCGCACAGTCGATGCCGGAGCTGAAATGGCGCCTGACGGCAAGCTGGCCGAAGTCGCTCGATACGTTGTTCGGCGCCTGCACGACCTTCGCGAAATATGTGTCGGAAGCGACCGACAACAAATTCCAGATCCAGACATTTGCCGCGGGCGAAATCGTGCCCGGCCTTCAGGTGTTCGATGCCGTGCAGAACGGCACCGTCGAGTTGGGCCATACCGCGATGTACTACTACATCGGCAAGGATCCGACCTGGGCGTTGTTCTGCGCGTTCCCGTTCGGTCTCAACGCACGTCAGCAAAACGCCTGGTTCTATGACGGCGATGGGCAGAAGCTGATCGACGACTTCGGCGCGAAGGTAAATTTGAAATGCCTGCTCGCCGGCAACACCGGCTGTCAGATGGGTGGTTGGTTCCGCAAGGAAATCAAGACGATCGATGACTTCAAGGGCCTGAAGATGCGTATCGGCGGCTGGGCCGGCAAGACCATGTCCAAGGTTGGCGTCGTTCCGCAGCAAATCGCCGGCGGCGATATCTACCCGGCGCTGGAGAAGGGCACTATCGACGCGGCGGAATGGGTCGGCCCGTACGACGACGAAAAGCTCGGCTTCTATAAGGTCGCGAAATACTACTACTATCCCGGCTGGTGGGAAGGCGGCACGACCAACCATCTGCTGATCAATCAGCAGAAGTGGAACGATCTGCCGAAGGCGTACAGGGCGATTATTGAAGCCGCCGCCGGCTATGCCAACGTCGAAGAGCAGGCGCGTTACGATTCGCGCAACCCGCAGGCGTTGAAGCGGCTGCTTTCGAATGGAGCGATCCTGCGGCCGTTTTCACAATCGATCATGGAAGCTTGCCTGAAAGCTTCCAACGAAGTGAATGCGGAAACGTCCGCGACCAATCCGAACTATAAGAAAGTTCTGGATTCGATCGCCGCCTACCGCAACGACGAATATCTCTGGTGGCAAGTCGCCGAATACAACTATGACACCTTCATGATCCGTTCGCGCACGAAAGGCTGAGCGGAAACCGAGAGATGGATAGCGT